>JAILIQ010000239.1 GCA_024695205.1 Lachnospiraceae bacterium | reverse complement strand
TATAATCGAACCGAAGGTATTCGGCGATCACAGGGGATGGTTTGAAGAAACCTGGAGTAAAAGAAGTTTTGAGGAAATGGGTCTGTTTTATGATTTTGTTCAGGACAACCATAGTTTCTCGGCAAAAAAAGGCACTTTAAGGGGCCTTCATTTCCAGAAGGGGGAATATTCCCAGGCGAAGCTCGTACGCTGCGTAATAGGCAGTATTCTTGATGTTGCGGTGGATCTAAGACATGACTCACCCACGTATAAAAAATGGGTAAGTGTTGAACTGTCCGCGGAAAATCATCGTGAGCTTATGATCCCGCGCGGATTTGCACACGGATTTGTTACGCTGACGGAGGATGTTGAATTCCTGTACCGTGTGGATAATTTTTATGCTCCCGAACATGAAGCTTCCATCAGATATGACGATCCGGAGATAGGTGTGGACTGGGGTTTTGCGGATGGGGAGGTCCCCGTGCTTGCTGCCAAGGACGAAGCCGCGCCTTTCCTTAAGGATTACGGGATACTGTTTTAAATAAAGAGGTATTATGGACAGAAAATTTGATTTTCTTATAGTCGGCGCCGGCCTGTTCGGCGCCGTATGTGCAAGAGAGCTTACGGACGCGGGCTTCTCCTGCCTCGTTATCGACAAACGCAGTCATATAGCGGGCAATGTCTATACACGGGAAGAACACGGGATAAATGTGCATGAATACGGGGCGCACATTTTTCATACCTCGGATAAAAATGTCTGGGATTATGTGAACAGGTTTGCCGTATTCAACAATTACATCAATTCCCCTGTCGCCAGATATAAGGATGAGCTTTACAATCTGCCCTTCAATATGAACACCTTCAGTAAAATGTGGGGGATCAGGACGCCGGATGAGGCTAAGGCGATAATAGACGGACAGATCAGGGAACTGAACATAACCGAGCCTGCCAATCTTGAGGAACAGGCGCTTTCAATGGTCGGCCGGGACGTTTACGAGAAGCTGGTGAAGGGCTATACCGAAAAGCAGTGGGGACGCGACTGCAAGGATCTGCCTGCTTTCATCATAAAAAGACTGCCGCTGCGGTTTACGTACAATAACAATTATTTTTCGGACCGTTATCAGGGGATACCGGAAGGCGGCTATACGGCCCTTGTCGAAAAGCTGCTCGAGGGCAGTGAGGTAAGGCTTGAAACGGACTATTTTGAACTGCGGAAAAGTGATGCGGGGCTTGCGGGGCATCTCATATATACCGGACCGATAGATGAGTATTTCTCATTTTCACTCGGAGTGCTTCAGTACAGAACGCTCAGATTCGAGAAGGAGTGGCTTGAAACCGATAATTATCAGGGCTGTGCGGTCGTCAATTATACAGAGAGGGAAGTTCCGTTTACCCGTATCATCGAACACAAGCATTTTGAATTCGGCCTGCAGAAAGGTACCGTTATTACGCGTGAATATCCCGCCGAATGGCAGAAGGGCGATGAACCGTATTATCCGGTCAATGATGAGCGGAATACCAAGCTCTATAAAAAATATGCCGAACTTGCCTCAAAAGAAACAGACGTTACTTTCGGAGGCAGGCTCGGACAATATAAATACTATGATATGGACAAGGTTATCGCAGCCGCGCTTCAGACAGCCGAAGCTTTAAAGAAGAGGAAGTTGCGGTAAGAGAATTTTAAAGTGCGGGGATATCAGTCAACTCGTTCCTTTCCCCAGAAAAACAATGCTACTGTACCCGGTCCGGTGTGGCTTCCGATGGTCGCACCGATCGGGTATATTTCTACTTTGCCGTTAAGAGCCGGGAAATTCTGCTCCACAAGATCGGCAAGCTCCTTGGCATCGGCATAGCAGGCCGACTGGCTGATATAGCATTTTCCGTCATAGCCGGTGCCTTTGTCGGCAAGTTCTTCCATGATCTCACAGGTACGCTGTATGACCTTGTGCTTGGTGCGTACTTTCTCGCGCGGGATGAGTCTTCCGAGATTGTCCACATTGAGAAGAGGGCAGATGTTCAGAAGCTTTCCGAAAGTACCCGCTGTTTTGGAAACCCTGCCTCCGCGGATAAAGAAAGTAAGATCGGTTGAAAAGAACCAGTGATTGAGTCTGAGCCTGTTTTCAAGAACCCACTCATGCAGGCGGTCTATGGTATAGCCTTCGTCACGCAGATCGGCGAGTTTGTCCATCAGCAGACCGTAACCGCTTGAGGCCGCGTATGAATCCACAATATATATTTTGCGGCCGGGGTATTTCTCCATCAGCTCGTCTCTGGCAACACATGCGGAATTATATGTCCCGGAAATACCCGAGGAAAGTGTGATATGGATGATATCCTTTCCTTCGGCAAGCATTTTCTCAAAAAATTCGGCATATTCGCCTACAGAGATCTGTGATGTTTTGGTCGGAGCTCCGGCCAGCATTTCATCAAAAAGCTTCTCGGGAGGGATCGAGATCCCACAGTCATCGAGATAGCTGATGCCGTTCAGTTCGAAATGAAAATAGATAACCTTTATGTCTCTTTTTGAAAAATGATCAAGAGACAAGTCTGCGGTTGAGCAGCAGGAAATACAATAGTCTGCCATAGTACTGACCTCCGTTACAATTAATGCATTAAAATGTTTCTTTAAATACCCCCTCAAGGTGGTTTTGATTACTTTATGAACGGATAAATATTACCACAATAGACGGTTAAGTTCAACACTTTATTTGCACGATCAGCATATTTAATAAAAAATATAGATTAATTGAGTGGAATTTTTTATGAAAATGTTTTAAAATCCTACTAAGAGTGTTTTGTTTTTTATCATGCCGTGATCATGTCAGAGGGGTTTGTTCATGAGTAAAGTGTTTAAAAATCACAGGATCGCCGTATTTGCCAACGGCTGGAGCGGGGATTTCCTTGAGCTTATGCTGGAAGGAGTCCGTAAGCAGGCTGCATTGTACGATGTCGATGTCTTTGTGTTTACGTCTTATATATA
>JAILIQ010000232.1 GCA_024695205.1 Lachnospiraceae bacterium | reverse complement strand
GAATTGCCGGCTGTCAGGTTATTGCGAAATACGGCGATCTGTGACTTGGCAACAGACAGATAGGAGTGATTCGGAAAATCCTCATACTCAAATCTGTGTGCTATTATGGAAGCTTCGGCTTCTGTAGCAGGTTCCCACTTGATGACATCACTTGAGAAGGCGCCGAGTATTCCGCTGTGTTGTTTTTCTTTCGGGTTGTCACTTTGAAACAGACTCATAATTTCCTCCTTAACGATCACTATAAAATAAAAAAAATATAAATAGATTATATCGTTTATTTTATAAATTTTCAATGAATTATTAAAAAGCGGATAGCAAATTTTTATGCCGGAAAATCCGTTGTTTCCGAAGTTTCCCGAAAGCAGGATCCTGTGATGAACACGCAGAATGAAAAAAGGTTAAAAAACGGAAATTAACTTTTCTTTTTCGCGAATATATGTTATAATATATTTAAATAACTAATCATCTTGCAAAATGTTCAGGAGTAGCAATATGGATGAGCTTAAAATTTCACAAAACATGGTCAATCCGGAATTCACATCACCTTTCCTTAATGTCTTTGACTATCGCTATGCCGAAGGAAGGCATTATTATACCGCTACAAGACGCAAGGCGGAGGATCTTGTCGCATTAAAGGACGAACCGGAATTTCTGGGCATGACGCCGGATGCTGTCAGCTGTATAGTGATCATCGAGTCACAGGGACAGGAACCCAGGCTGCTGCTCACGCATGAATTCAGGTATCCTGCCGGAAGACCTCTGCTCAGTATACCTGCAGGTCTGATAGACAAGGACGATCTTGCCTCAGAGAACCCTGTCATTTCAGCAGCAATACGTGAAATACGCGAAGAGACCGGTATTGAGATCGGACCGGACGATAAGGTGTCGATCGTCAATCCGCTCCTGTTCAGCACACCCGGCCTTACCGACGAGAGCAACGCGATCGTATGCGCGCATGTTCATCTGTCCGATACATCCGTGATCAATAACTCGGGCACGGAAGGCACCGAACACATCGGCGATTATATGCTCGTTAATACTGAAAAGGCCGATGAATACATACGCAACGGGCGTGATAAGCAGGGCTGTTTTTACTCCGTTTATACATGGATAGCGCTTAATTACTTTGTCGACCGGTTTAAAAATGTCTCGGGCTCGACAGGTGCGATAGATCCGGAGACAGGATTCTTAAACCGCAGCGGTTTCTACAATTTCCTGACCAATATGCTCGCAGCCGCCAGGGTCAGCAAAAAGAGCGTTGTGATCGTAAGCGTCAAGCTTGTGAATTACAGGCGTATACGTGAGCTCTGGACGGCTTCGGAGTCCTCGGGCGTGATCATGGCCGGCGCAAAACTGATTTCGGCTGTTTCAAGAGGCAATGCTGTCTGTGCAAGAACCCGCGAGGATATTTACATGATCGCCACAGATACCGACGTCGACGGTCTGATGATAGAGAATTCCCTTAAGGAACAGCTTGCCACACGCTTTGATAATTTCAATAAAGTATCCTCCAAGGATTATTCGCTGAATCCCGTGATCACTTCTACGACGGTTACCTGCGATTCAGGCATGAGTCCCGAAGAGGTATTCACGACCCTGTCCGCAAAGAGAAGAGAGACTCTTGATTCGAAGCCTCACAACCGCTATTCCGAGATACAGGAGGGCGAGGAGGATCCCGATCTGAGAAATACCATCAACCGGATCCTTGATACCAATGATATAGATTACCATTTCCAGCCGATCATAAGTGCCAAGACAGGTGATGTCATCGGTTATGAGGCATTGATGCGTATGCCCGCCAAGTACGGCGTATCCCCGCTTACTCTGCTTAAATATGCAACGGAAGAGAACAGGCTTGGGGATGTCGAGCGCGCGACACTTTTCAATGTCATGAAAAAAATGACGGATATGAAGGATGAGCTCGGTGACCGCAAAGTGTTTATAAACAGTATCCCCGGCCATTATCTGTCCAATGAGGAATTTCGCTCTCTTGCGGAAAGATACGGCTCGCTTTTTGACAGGGTGGTAATAGAAGTGACCGAAGAAACCGACATGGAAGAGACCACGCTTGATTTTCTGAGCTCACGCAGTAAGGAGTTCGGATTCCAGGTCGCGGTCGATGATTTCGGTACGGGTTATTCAAATGTGACCAATCTGCTCAAGTTCCTTCCGAACTATGTCAAGATCGACAGGTTCCTTATTTCCGAGCTTCACATCGATCCGAGAAAGCAGCACTTTGTCAATACCATAATCCAGTTTGCTCATGACAACGGTTTTCAGGCGCTTGCCGAGGGCGTTGAGACACAGGAAGAGCTTAATGCCGCGATCCGCATAGGAGCCGATCTTATACAGGGCTTCTATACCGCCAAGCCCGATCCCGTGCCTTTGCAGACACTGCCGCAGCAGCTGCTCTCCGAGATCAGCAGAGCCAATCTCGATATGGTTTCCAATAATTCCAGACAGAAAGTATATCTGGTGAAGGACGAAACATCACTTTCGCTTGTTGACCTTTCACTGCAGAAATACAGCGTTTTACTGCTGTCGGGCGGAGATCTGACGCTCGTGGGCAACCCGGATTTCCTTTCGGCCGTTTCGATCCGCGTCAAGGATCACGCAAGCTGCAGGCTCACGATCCGCAATGTCAGCATAGGTGATGTCGACACAACGCCGTGTATCGATCTGGGCAAAGGTGCATCACTGATCCTGAAGCTCGAAGGCAACAACACCTTTATCGGCAACGGAATCCGTGTTCCCGACACCGCATGGATAAGACTTGAAGGTTCAGGTAATCTTTCGATCAAACCTACATTTACGAATGCATACGGTATCGGAAATGATTATCAGTGCACCTTCGGCAAGATCATTTCGGAAATGACCGGTACGCTTGATATCGATATCAGCGGTGAAAACTGTGTCTGCATCGGCGGAAAATCATCGGCAAGCGAAAGAGCGATCGATCTTCGTTCGGGAGCATTCAGAAGTGTATGTGCAGCTTCAAACTGCGTCTGCATCGGAGCGTTCCAGGAGAAGGTTCCTGTTTTCATCCAAAACTGCGATATCGCGATAGATGTAAGAGTAGCAAAAGGTTCTATGATCGGTTCGATGTACGGAGAACAGGACATACATATTTCGGATACGGCGCTTCGTATCTTCGGATCGGGCAATCAGGTTGTCGGGATCGGCTCCAACGAGAAGACACAGGGAACGATCGAGATTGTCGACTGCGGGATCGATATTTCCCTCAACGGCTGGGATATTGCATCGATCGGAGCAGCGGGAGGCAGTCTTAAGATCGATTGCCGCCATTCGAAGATCTGTCTCAACGGTGAAGCCAATATCGCGACCGGCATGGGCTGCCGCGACGCGGAAGCAGTCATTTCAATAAACAATGTTTCAGTTCAGATGAGTGTAAACTCCGCAAACGGTATCCTTTTCGGATGCAAAGCCGATTCCTTCAGTGAGGAAAACAGTTCATTTGATATAAAACGAGACGGCATCACAGCCGGAAGAAAAAGATGGTTCGTCAGGTAAAGCCTGACGGACCATCTTTTAAATATTCGCGGGTGAATGTCCGAAAACCAGCCGAACAGGAGGCTGTCTTCGGTAAAATTCCTCAAAAAACGAGCAGAGATCATGTTTTTTGAGGTAATTTCACCGAATCACGCCCCGTGAGCCGGGTTGGAAAGATTTTTTGCCGCCTTTTTTTTGCGTTTGCGCACCGAAAAACCGAATTTGCCGAGCTCATTTCCGAGCGAAAAATATTCTCCGTGTGAATATGCTGTTAATTTAGTGGCATCAAGATCGAATCTTCCGTTTTCATCCATATATTCTTCATTCACGGTAACACCTGTGACTGTGGCAATAAACATATCATGCGATCCGAGTTTTTTTATCTCCTGTACTTTGCAGTAAATATTTACCGGACTTTCCGCTATGGCCGGCGTTTCTATAAAATCAGAGACATATTCGGTCAGCTTCATCTCTTTAAATTTGTCATGATCCCTTCCCGAGCATACCCCGCACCAGTCGCAGGCACGGACCAGATCCTCGGTAGTAAGGTTCACTACGAATTCACCGCTTTTCTCTATTATATCATGAGAATATCTTTCGGGCCTGACCGATATTGACAGCATCGCAGGGTCCGAGCATATCGTCCCGGCCCATGCCACTGTTATGATATTGGGGACCGCGTCCTTTTCCCTGCCCTTACAGCTTACCATAACTGCCGGAACGGGGTATAACATATTTCCGGGTTTCCAGTTCAATTTAGACAATTTATTATCCTCGCTGTTTTATTTTTATATTCAGTCTTCACCGACCAGATGAACCGTTCGAAAATCATGTTTCACCGCAGGCAGGAATATCCTGATCACATCTTCGGTACGCAGTTTCAGACTGGAGGTGTTAACACAGGGGTGGCATCCGATATACTCATCCTTCAGAACATCCTCATCAATGAGAAGATTAACTGCCCGATCCCTGTCGTTCATCAGACCCATGATGCTTACCGATCCCGGCTCTATATCAAGATACTTCAGCATATCCTCAGGATCCGCAAAAGAAAGTCTTGATGAATTGATCTGGACGGAGAGCTCCTTGGTCTTGAACTTTTTATCTCCGGGCATCATCAGCAGATAAAATACGGTCTTCTGTCGATTGCAAAGAAACAGGTTTTTGCAGATGATAACACCCAATATGTCGTCCACCGCATTACACGCTTCCATAGTATCCGTGCGTTCATGATCAGTCCTTTTATATCTGATCCCGAGTGAATCCAGAAGATCATATGTCCGTATTTCTCTTGGCAGGCGTCCTTCGGTATTTTCGGGCCTTCCGTCCAACAGTTCCATGTAAATAATCCTCCTAATTATTTTGCATCTTAGGTTATTTCGTTCAATCTCTCCCCAGGGCAGTACCGGTTGGGCATATAGGTGATTTTGGATGCTTATTGCCAAGGGATCTCTTCAATCCGGTAAGATAGAATACAGGTTTATTCTATCATAAATATTTCGGGATGCAATGTTTTTTGTCGCATGACCGATGCAGATATCCAATACAGGTATCCAATACATATCAGAAATAAATAACTTACTCAAACTTCCCACACCAATAAGGTGTGATGAACCTTGAAAAATCAATATTTTAGCCTATAAATAAGACATAAATACCTTTCTTATGGTATAATGGAATTGACAAGAAACCAAAATACATAGAGAGAAATTCGATTGTTCTGCAGACAATAACATGTTATAATATATCTGCGGACAGAGTATGAAGAC
>JAILIQ010000231.1 GCA_024695205.1 Lachnospiraceae bacterium | reverse complement strand
CCTCGCGACCATAAGCTCCGGAATGTTGGAAAAACGTGTATCCGCTATGATCGACTGCTTCACCGTCTCAAAGGCCAGCTCTTCGAAATTGTTTTCTTTACTGATATGCGCCAGAACGATCGACCTCATCTTCTCACTGCGCACATCGCCTATCAGACTGGCGCACATCTCGTTCGAAAGATGACCGATCTCGGAATTGACGCGGCATTTTAGCTTGTACGGGTAACTTCCGAGCATCAGCATATTCACATCATGATTGGCTTCAACATACAGTATCTCGGCCCCATTAAGATGTGAAACGATCCTTTCATCATAGGTTCCAAGGTCTGTAGCGATCCCAATCTTCCTGCCGTCCCCGTACAATGTATAGCCGACAGGGTCGATCGCATCATGCATCACCGCAAAAGGCTCGACCGTGATGTCACCGATATCGAAATCGACATCCTTATCGACATAATGCAGGCGTGAATTGTCCGGCTTGGCCCTGCAATTCGCGCAGATAAACTTTAAAGTCCCCTCGGTCGCGTAAATATCCGTATCGTATTTTCTTGAAAATACAGCCGCTCCCTGAATATGATCGGTGTGATCATGCGTGATCAGTATCGCTTTGATACTTTCAGGTTCAACTCCTATCGATATCAGGGCTTCGTCGATCTTCTTGGCACTGATCCCCGCATCCACGAGGATGCGTGTCCCCTTACTTTCCACAAATATACAGTTTCCGCTGCTACCGCTTGCAAGCGCGCAGAATCTCATTTCATTAAATCCTTTATCCTTTTGTTTTTCTTAAATCCCTTACACCTGCCGGCTGACAGGCTGCCGGTATTACATATCGGGGCGTCACGGCCGGCTCACCCCCATCTGAGCTCAACCTTGTCGCCGTTATTCACCGGAGTAACGAATTCAGCCGGTGTGCCGTTTACGGTCATGATCAGTTCCCTTCCGTTGCCTTCGGCAATATCAAACGGGTAATGATCCAGAATATTCACAAATGTATATTTCGCATGGCCCGACAGCTCAACATCCTGACCGTTTACCTGCAAAGTGATCGGAGCGCCTATCTCCTCGGCCTCCTGTCTTTCGAGAGTTCCGTTTTCCCGTTCGGATGCGGTAAGATCGGCATTGGTGATGCCAAAATCGACCGTAAAATTGTCATACAGCTTCTCATCCCCTAAAGCTATGACGTTATTGACCATTACGGTCCCCTCTCTGTCGACATCCATATATTCAACAAGCTTATCGACGGTATAATAATCAAGGACCTTTATATCGTCGCCGCTCTTTATCTCATACATCTCCGTAACAAGCTCTGTTCCGTTGGTAACAAGCTTCGGGCATGATACCTTTTTGCCGTTCACATAGAAGACGATGCTTCCGCCGACATCCGTCAGCTCGTTCAAATACGCATGCGCATCCCCGCCGGCTGTCGATTCGGTGATCCTGATATCATCGTTTCTGACAACGGGTGAGGCAATGGAGGCCGGTTTACCGTTGATCGTAATGGTCGCCGATTCGCCCGCTTCACCGCGGATCAGCCTTCTGCGGCCGTTCACCGTAAAATCAAGCTCCTTTCCGCGCTTCGGGAAAAGATTCTCGTTCGGGAAACCTATGCCCATGGCAGCATCCATGACCGTAAGCCTTCCGTTGTCGTAAAGTTTGACAAGATCATCATTGCATTTGACAAAAATGAAATTGTTATTCTGTTCGTAATAGTTCAGGCAGATACCGATCGGCGTCACAAGCATCGGATCCTTGACAATGCCTTCTTCAAGGAAATGGACCTCATTTAAGACCTCAGCTCCCCTTAAGGCTACCCTGTCCTTGGCCAGATGTGCGCACTCACTCAGTATTCCCGCAAATTCGGGGTTTTTGCCACCGCCTCCGACAATAAAGATCGCGCTGACACTTTTATTGCCGTTCAGTTTCGTGATCTTGTCGGCGATCTGGCGGGCAAGCTCCTTCATGGGCTTATCGAGCACTTTTTTTACCTCGGCGGGCGGAACGCTCTGTTTAAGCCCCATTATATCCGTAAATGTGATCTTCTTTTTCTTTTCCGACAGCGCCAGCTTGATCTGTTCGGCGGTATTGAATTCCACAAGATATTCTGTCATAAGGGCTTCCGTCAGATAATCGCCCGCACACGGGATCATGCCGTATGCCACAACGCTTCCGCCCTTTGTGATACAGATATCAGAGGTTCCCGCCCCGATATCAACGAGCGCGAGGTTAAGGAGCCTGAACTTCTCGGGGATCGCAAGATTGATCGCGGCAATAGGCTCCAGTGTGAGATTGACAACCGTAAGGCCGGCCCTGTCCGTAGCCGCATTCAGACCGTCCACAACATCCTGCGGAAGGAAGGTCGCCAGTATATCGGCTCCGATCCTCGCTCCCTTATGTCCTTCAAGGCTGAGCATCGGAACATCACCCAGATAATATCTGATCACCGAATATCCGACACAGAAATAAGTCACATCGGATTTTTCCTTCGAGCGCAGCTCGGAATTGGCCTGTTCCACGCCTATCAGTTCCATGGACCGGATCAGTTCGTCGGTAATGACCATTTCCTCTCCGAGACTGTAATCGGTCCTGATAGTATATGTCTTTAATACACGGCCCGCGGCTGCCACACATACTTCGGTCAGCTTTCTGCCGATCTTCTTTTCAAGCTCCCTGCGGACCTCTCCGACCGTTTCCGCAACAGCGGAAATATCGTGGATCTGCCCGTCGAGCATCGCACGCGTTTCATGGAACCGCGTGGACTGGGCTACAACAACGAATTCCCTGATGTTTTTCTTATAGCCGACCGTTCCGACAACACTTCTTGTACCTATGTCAAGACCGAACACAAGCTGTTCCGGATTTGTATTAGTACTCATACAGTTGTACTCTCCGTTTCAGTTATTTACGAGCTTTTAAGTTAATATTACCGTTATCTGAGTTTCATCTCATACAGGAGTTCCCTTACCTGCCTGATGATATCACATTCCCGTGTCTTATCGGGGTTCTCGATGATGCCGGTCGCGTAGCTTCTGAATTCTTCATCCGAGGCCTGGGATGCGAGCGTTTCAAGGCATCTTTCGCGTGTGTAGCCCCTCTGTTCCATCATGCGTGCGATCCTCTGCTCTTCGGGAGCGTATACATACCAGACGGCATCACACATATCGCAGTAACCGGCTTCCTTCAGGATCGCCGTTTCAACAAGCACCGCCTTGTAGGGTATCGGTCTGTCGAATATAGGACTTAAGACCAGGCCTTTCTCCACGATCCCGAATATCCTTTCAAGCTCCTTCAGTACCGCGGGATGCGTTATTCCTTCAAGGATCTTAAGCTTTTCACGGTCCGAAAATACTATCGAAGCAAGCTTTGACCGGTCAATGGTCTTATCCGCACAGACTATCTCCGGTCCGAATTCGGCGACCACCGCGTCATATACCGCTTCACCCGGCCGCATCTGCCTTCTGGAAATATCATCCGTACTTATATGCAGTATCGGGAAATTCTTCATAATGACCCCGGCAACGAAGGATTTACCGCATCCTGCGCCCCCGGTCAGTCCGATGATCTTCATTTACCATACCCTCCACATACGGAACATGCATGCCCGGTTTAATGAGCCTCAAACCAGTTTTTTCCGGCCATGACACTTACTTCAAGATTTACCGGAAGATCCGCCGCTCCCTGCATTTCCTCAACAAGTATCGTCTTGACGTTCTCTTCGTCTTCTTCCCTTGCTTCGACAAGAAGCTCGTCATGTACCTGGAGCAGAAGCTTTGCCGAAGGGCATTCCGAACGCAGTCTCGCGTCAACCCTGAGCATCGCTGTCTTGATGATATCAGCGGCCGTTCCCTGGATCGGTGTGTTCATGGCTATTCGTTCACCGAACTGTCGCTGCATGAAATTGGATGATGCCAGTTCGGGTATCGGGCGTCTTCTTTTGAAGCCTGTCAGCGCATAGCCGTTTTTTCTTGCCGATGCGACAAGCCCGTCGAGAAAACTCCTGATCTTCGGATATGTTTCAAAATAATCCGAAATATACTGCTGTGCTTCCTTCTTCGATATCTTCAGATCTTCCCCGAGACCGAATGAGCTGATCCCGTATACGATACCGAAATTGACTGCTTTTGCCCGGCTTCTCAGTTCCGGTGTCACTTCGTCAAACGGAACGTGGAAAACCGCAGCTGCCGTTGCCCTGTGTATATCTTCCGAATTCCTGTACGCGGCGATCAGTTTCTCATCGCCGGACATCGCCGCAAGTATCCTTAATTCGATCTGGGAATAATCGGCATCCACAAAAACACACCCGGGCGCCGCCGTAAACACCTTCCTGATCTCACGTCCCAGACTCGTTCTGATCGGAATATTCTGCAGATTGGGATCGGTACTGCTTAACCGTCCGGTCGCCGTGACCGTCTGGTTAAAGGTCGTCCTGATCCTTCCGTCATCGTCTATATAATCAAAAAGTCCTTCCGCATATGTGGAATTCAGCTTGGTCAGCTGCCTGTATTCAAGGATCTTTTCCACGATCGGATCCTCGATCTTTATCTTCTCAAGCACATCGGCGGATGTCGAATATCCTGATCTCGTTTTCTTTCCGCCGGGGAGTCTCAGTTTTTCAAACAGGATGACTCCGAGCTGTTTGGGGGAATTGATATTGAATTCCTCTCCCGCGGCCGTCCATATCTCTTTTTCAAGCCGGTCTATATCTTTTTTGAGACTGTCGGAAAATTCCCTTAATCTGTCCTTTTCCACCAGTATGCCCGTCTTTTCCATACCGTTGAGCGTATAGATCAGCGGCAGCTCGATATGATAATACAGATCGAGCATTTCGCTCTCTTCAAGCTTTTTGCGGAGCAGACCGAACATTTCCCGTGCAGCCAGACTCTCGGCAGCAAGCGAAGAAGCAGCAATCTCTTTCTTTTCCTCCCAGATCTTTCGCACACTGTCCCTGCCGGGCAGTTCCGCAGCCGGGGTAAAACTTCTCGCAAGATATTCCCTGGCTATCCTTGAACTTGTATAATCGGCACTGAGCGGATTGATCAGATACGCCGCGAGTGAAACATCAAAAGCATTCACAAAACCGGTGATGTCCAGTGTCCTGATCAAACGTTTTATATCGAATATACTGAGATTGACCCCTGCGTCATCCAGTCTCACAAGAAGATCGGAAATATAGGTTTTATTGACAAATCCCTCTCCGGGTATGATATAACAGCAGTCATCACAGGCGATGCCAAGCAGTGTAAAACCGTCCGCATCCGCGATCACGGATACACCGGCTATCGTTTCCCTTACCTCCTCCGCAATTCCTCTTTTGTTGAGGATCATCGCCGTAAGTTCTTCCGCCTCGCCCAGTCCGTCAACTATCTTATATTCTACAGACGATTGAACAGGGCTTTCGGTTCCGATATCAACTTTGATCGATCTGATATCAAGCTCGTCAAATATCTTCTGCAGCTCTCCGGTATCGATGTTCAGCCCGAGATCCTCTATCCCCAGGCCGTTAAGATCGATGTCTCTCTTGATGGTCGCGAGCTGTTTTGAAAGGAAAGCGGCTTTCTTCCCGGCAAGCTCCGTTTCGTCCTCTTTAATAAGCCTGGCGATCGGCGACCTTGCAATGCCTATATCCTTCCACGAAGCCGCAAGCTGTTTCAGTCCTGCATCGTCAAGTCCGTCAATTGCTTCGTACAGAGCCTCTACCGTCTTGTACCTGTCGATCAGGGCCACTGCGGTAGCCGGTCCGACTCCGGGTACGCCTTTGATATTATCCGAAGTATCTCCCTGCAGACCCTTCAGATCCGCGATTGATTCCGGTTCAACTCCGAATTCCTTTTTTATCAGCTCCGGAGTAAGATTAAAGCATTTTTCCGGAACACTCCCGTCTTTTGCGATCCCGTATTTTTTGAACAGCTCATCCGCCTTTTTCGCATTGGAATGAAGCATCCAGATATTGGTCCTGTCCGAAGCAAGCTGTAAATAATCGTGATCCTTTGTAAGTATCCTTACCGGGATCTCGTTCTCAAACAGTTTTGACAGGGTGCCGCAATAATCATCCGCCTCGTATTCATTGCTCATGAACTGCTTTACACCGATCTTTTCAAGTATCTCCTGACACAGCGCAAACTGGTCTTTTAGAGGTTCGGCGGTTTCTGATCTGTTGGCTTTATATTCGGGATACAGTTTTCTTCTGAATGTATCCCGTGTCAGATCCCATGCGACCGCAAGGTGTGAAGGTTTCTGTTCTTTCAGAATCTTCATCAGGGTACGCATGAACCCGAAGATCGCATTGGTATAAACGCCGTTATGGCTGTGCATGATCTTCCCGTAATACTGTTGTTTCTCTTCTTCCGTCCTTGCGGCAAGTATCTCCATCGGCAGGTTTCCGTAATACTGGGTGCTTAGCAGACTCGAGCCGTCTATCAGCACCAGCAGGCGGTGTTCGTTATTATCAGACATCTGTTGTTCTCCGTTTTGTAACTATTGACTCCGTTCGATCCTGCAGCAGGTCAGTTCCTCTCTCATACCTGTTTAATAAACAGCAGCAGCGCTACAGCAAGCAGGATCAGCACTATCGCACCGGCAGCGATCTGACGCAAACGGCGTCTGCGGTTGACACCCTTCTGTGTCGTCTCAAGCTTCCTGTCAAGTGCCGCGATATAATCCGCATCTTCAGCGTCCATATCCTTGTCAAGTTCGTTGAAGACCGCATGGGTGATATAATAAAACTCCAGCTCATTCCTGCAGTCCTTACAGTTTTTTACGTGGTAAATGAACCTTTCCTTATCCTCGTCAGACATCTCGTTGCGAAGAAAAGGCTCTATAAATGACAGCGCTGTATTGCAGTCCATATGTCATTCCTCCCCTGCAACCGTCCGTTATCAGCCGCCGTTACGTCTCTCAAGTCTTTCGAGCAGCTCCGGCAGTTCATCGGGTCTGTGTATGATATAATCCGGAACTTCATCTGCGTTCTGCGGTGTCATGTTATGTCTGGGCGACCAGTCCATAAGCACCGATGTTATCCCGAATCTGTTCGCACCCGCAATATCATTCCGGCAGCTGTTGCCGACCATGATGATCTTTTTCTTGTCTTCCTGTGAAAGCCCAAGCTTTTTCATCGCATTCTCAAATATCCCGGCTGCGGGCTTTGCCACACCGGCTTCCTCCGAAGTGCTCACGGCCGCAAAGCAGTCAAGATGTCCGTTTGCCATAAATACATTCGTGACCGACTGATTTTTTACATCGTCCACCATGCATACCGTATACCCGTTATCCTTAAGCCATCTGAGCGTTTCAAGCGCTCCGGGAACGGGATCGGTGCTCTGCACCACATCATTCTCGTCTCTTTTGATCGAGCCCTCTACAACAAGCGTATCTCCGCCGTCTATAAATACTATCGGTTTTCCCGCCATGCTCTTTCCTCCGTGTGCGCACAATATCTATATTATTTTATCATACTTAATAAAAAAAGAAAAGAAAAATAAAAAATGCACAGCTGATCTCTCAAACTGTGCATTTTTACACTGTTACATTACTTATACCGTTGCCGTAAGGCTATCACCGTCATACGAGTCGATCGTGATCGTGGCACCGTCCGCAACTTTTCCTTCAAGGATCAGTTTCGCCGCAGGTGTCTCAACCTCTTTCTGGACAAAACGCTTAAGAGGTCTTGCCCCGTATACCGGATCGAATCCGTTCTCGGCTACGAACCTGTAGGCCGCATCGGTCAGCCGTATCGTTATCCTTCTGTCTTCAAGGCGTCTGTTGACGTCTGCGATCATAAGGGCCGTGATCTTGTCTACATCATTCCTTGTGAGAGGCTTGAACATGATGATCTCGTCAAGTCTGTTGAGGAATTCCGGACGGAAGCTGTTCTTAAGATCGTTTCTTACCATTTCTTCGGCTTCCGGTCTGATCGAACCGTCCTCCCCTATCCCGTCGAGCAGGTACTGCGATCCGATATTCGATGTCATGATAATGATCGTATTCTTGAAATCCACGGTACGTCCCTGTGAATCGGTGATACGGCCGTCATCGAGCACCTGGAGCAGAACATTGAAAACATCCGGATGTGCTTTCTCAATCTCATCGAACAGGACTACCGAATAAGGCTTACGTCTTACAGCTTCCGTAAGCTGTCCGCCCTCATCGTAGCCAACATATCCGGGAGGCGCTCCTATCAGTCTCGAAACGCTGAATTTCTCCATATATTCGCTCATATCGAGCCTTACCATGTTGGATTCATCATCAAAGAGGCTCTGTGCAAGCGCTTTTGCCAGCTCTGTCTTGCCCACGCCGGTAGGTCCGAGGAACAAAAATGATCCGATAGGCTTTGTAGGGTCCTTAATGCCGGCCTTTGAACGTATAATGGCTTCAGTTACAAGGTTTACGCCTTCATCCTGACCCACTACGCGCTTATGGAGCTCCTCACCGAGGTGAAGGACCTTGCTCCTTTCGCTCTCGGAAAGCTTTGCGACAGGGATCCCGGTCCAGCGGGAGATGATCTTCGCGATCTCTTCCTCATCAACAGATTCGCTTACAAGCGTAAGCTCTTTTTCATGAACAGCCTTTTCCGCTTCCTCAAGCTGTTTTTTTAGCTCCGGGAGCCTGCCGTACTTGAGCTGGGCCGCTTTTTCAAGATCGTAGGATCTTTCGGCAGCTGCGATCTCATTGTTGACCGCCTCGATCTCTTCCTTGATCCCGGTTATGCTTTCGACAGCAACCTTTTCATTGTCCCATTTCAGCTTCATCTGCGCAAATTCATCGCGCTTTACGGCCAGTTCCTTCTGAAGGTTTTCAAGTCTTTCCGCGCTTACTTCATCTGTTTCTTTCTTCAGCGCGGCCTCCTCGATCTCAAGCTGCATGATATGACGCCTCAGATCATCAAGCTCCGTAGGCATGGAATCAAGCTCTGTCTTGATAAGGGCGCAGGCTTCATCCACCAGGTCGATGGCCTTGTCGGGCAGGAATCTGTCGGAAATGTATCTGTCGGACAATGTAGCGGCCGCAACCAGAGCGGCATCCGTGATCTTTACTCCGGGAAAGACCTCATATCTGTCCTTGATACCCCTAAGTATCGAAATGGTATCCTCAACTGTGGGCTGATCCACCATGACAGGCTGGAAACGCCGTTCCAGTGCAGCATCCTTCTCGATGTACTTACGATGCTCGTCAAGTGTGGTCGCGCCTATACAATGCAGTTCACCGCGCGCAAGCATGGGCTTGAGCATATTGCCCGCATCCATCGAACCTTCTGCGGCACCCGCACCGACTATCGTATGGATCTCATCAATGAAAAGGATTATCCTTCCCTCTGATTTCCTTATATCCTCAAGAACGGCCTTAAGCCTCTCCTCGAATTCGCCCCTGTATTTGGCACCCGCCACCAAAGCTCCCATGTCAAGGGCAAAGATCCTTTTGTCCTTAAGGCTTTCGGGTACATCACCTGCTACGATACGCTGCGCAAGTCCTTCTACCACCGCGGTTTTACCGACACCCGGTTCGCCGATGAGAACAGGATTGTTCTTGGTCTTTCTCGAAAGGATCCTTATCACGTTCCTGATCTCGGTATCCCTTCCGATAACCGGGTCCAACTTGCCGTCTTCCGCCTTTGTCACAAGATCCTGCCCGTATTTTTCAAGCGAATCGTATGTAGCTTCGGGATTGTCGGTATTGACCACCTGATTGCCGCGCACCTCGGCAAGAGCCTTAAGGAAGCGCTCTCTTGTTATCCCGTAGGTTTTGAAAAGCTCCTTTAAACTTCTTGACGGATGGCTCAGCAGTGCAAGGAACAGATGCTCCACGGACACATAAGAATCGCCCATGGCCTTCGCCTCGTCCTCAGCCGCATTCACCGCATTGTTCAGATCGCGGCTGAAATAAACCTGGCTTCCCTGTGTTCTGACAAGCTTTTTGACCAGTCCCTGCACCGCCGCGTAAAAGGAATCCTTATTGACTCCCATTTTGTCGACAAGCCCTGCGATCAGGCTGTTTTCGACCTCAAGCAGTGCTTCGAGCAGATGCTCCTGTTCTATCTGCGGATTGCCGTATTCATTGGCTGTCTTTTCGCAAAGCTGCAGACTCTCTATTGATTTTTGCGTGAATTTGTTGATATTCATTGGATCACCTCCTGTGTCGCCGGTTTTCGGACAATCTCCGTGTTACATGATATTTTCCTTTTTCACAGATGATCATATCACTTTTTGTTAGCACTGTCAATAGGCGAGTGCCAGAATTGTCAGAAAATTTTTCTTTCTTGCAAGAATAAACATTTTTTAGTATAGTTATTTTATCCTACAAAATGGATCCAAAAATCGGCTGTGTCCCTTCAACCCGTGCATTTTAAGGCCGGTCGGGCACGCTTTTGAAATGAGGTTTAAAATGAAAATAAAGATCATACTGATATTATTTGCCACTGCCCTCCTGCTTTCATTTTACACTGAAGGCACGGCATATGCCGCTGAAAAGGTAAGCCTGAGCGACAGGCAGGTTGCCCTGGAGGTCGGATCGCAATATAAGCTCAAGGTACTGAATACCGATGAAGAGATAACCTGGCAGACAAGTGACACAAGTATCGCCAAAGTCTCCTCAAAAGGCCGCATTACCGCTAAAAAAGCAGGTTCCTGCAAGATCTATGCCTTCGTCGGGACAAAAAAACTTACCTGCAGGGTTACCGTTTACAATAATTACGGCGCAGTATCCGACAAGTACGCCGTCAGCGGTTTTTCGACAATGATGGGCAGGCTTCCGTTGAAAAAATTCAAGTATAATGACGACACCGCCTATTTTAAAGAACTGTCGGTACTCGGCAACAAATGTCAGGTATATTTCGGGCTTGACGCAAAAGGCGTCGACATCGTTCTTGACAGCGACAATTATGTATATTTTATCAAAAATGTCAAAAAATATTCCGAAAAATACCCCGACAATTCATATCTCGAAGCTCTTTCGCTCATAGCTGACGAAGCATATGAAAACGAAGCGTTCTTCGACAGTGAGGACAATGAATATTACGCGATCGTTCAAAAAGAAAGCGATCTTGCCACGATCAGAAAAACAGCCGATAACAACGACTCAGTCGATCAGGGCTTTTTCTTCATTTTCTATCCCAACAAAAAAGCCACCGATTTTGACTGTATCGTGATCGGCTGTGATGAAAGCTCATTTGACCATATCACATGGCACAAGCTTTAAGCAGTTCCTTATACTGCTCATAGCTTATCGCTTCACCGCCCATGCTCTCAAGATGATCCGTATGAAACTGGCAGTCGATCATCACATAGCCCAGCCTCTGCAATATGCCTGCAAACGCGATAAGCGCGATCTTTGAACCGTTCACGAGTTCGGAATACATGCTCTCTCCGAAAAAGCACCTTCCGATATTGACACCGTAAAGGCCTCCCGCAAGCTCTCCGTCGATATAGCCTTCTACGGAGCAGGCATATCCGGCGCGGTGAAGTTCAAAATAGGCCTTCTCCATATCATCCGTGATCCATGTCCCGCCCGTAAACTCGCGTTTCAGCCTGCACCGGTGCATTGTATCGGCAAAATCCCGGTCGAGCGTATATGTGATATCATGCTTTCTCATGAATTTCCGCATGGAATGGGAAATATGTATATTTTCCGGACGGATGATATATCTTTCGTGCGGACACCACCACAGGATCGGCTGGTCGGCATTGTACCAGGGGAAAATACCGTTGCTGTACGCAAGAAGAAGGCGGTCGACGCTTAAATCGCCGCCCACCGCCAAAAGCCCGTCAGGCTCAGCCAGTTCAGGCTTCGGAAAATATATCTTTCCTTCTTCGAGTTTGTATACTGCCACTTTTTCCCTCTCTGTCCCCTGCTCTTTCGGGACGTCTTAAGACACTCTTTTTCTTTTGGCTTCCCCCGGATATTTCGGCCTGTTTTTCTTCTGGGTTTTAATTATCTTTCCGCATGTTTTTTTCGTTTTTGGGACGGATCAGTCCCCGGCTGTATCAGTTTTTATCTTAAATTTTCCGTCTTCGACCGTAAGGAGCAGTCGGCCTCCCCGGGCAAGACTTCCGAACAGGATATCATCCACGAGCAGCGGTTTGATATCGTTTCTGATCACCCTGTCAACCTCGCGGGCACCGAATTCCGTAGTAACGCCCCTGGTCCTTATCAGATCTTTCGCAGCTGCATCGGCGGTAAATTCAACATTTTTCTTCGCAAGCATATCGGCAAGCTCTGCAAGCTTCTTTCCGACGATACGCGAAGCCATATCATCGTCCATTCCGTTGAACACTACTATCCTGTTCAGCCTGTTTCTGAATTCCGGTGTAAATGTATCCTTAACCGCTTCATCGATGACGCTGTCATTGCGGCTTGTCCCGGCAAAGCCGATGGAACTTTTGCCAAGGCGGTTTGCTCCGGCATTTGAAGTCATGATCAGGATCGTATTTCGAAAATCGGCCTTACGTCCCTGATTGTCCGTCAGAGTCGCGTAATCCATGACCTGAAGCAGGATGTTGTAAATATCGGGATGAGCTTTTTCGATCTCGTCAAGCAGCACGACCGACGAAGGATTCTTCCTGACCGCCTCGGTCAGCAATCCGCCCTCTTCGTATCCGACATAGCCTGCAGGTGCGCCGATAAGCTTTGCTACCGTATGTTTCTCGGTATATTCACTCATATCGAAGCGTACAAGCTTAACCCCGAGCTCCTGCGCAAGAGTCCTGGCGATCTCTGTCTTGCCCACGCCCGTTGGTCCGACAAACAGAAGACTTGCCATGGGCTTGTTTTCTTCAAGCAGACCTGCCTTCGAAAACTTTATGGCGTTCACGACCTGTGCTGCAGCCTCATCCTGTCCGAACACTTTCGCCTTTATCCTGTCTTCAAGCGTGGAAAGACCTGACAGATCATCCGCGTCCACACTTTCTACAGGCACTCTGCAGATATTCGTAAGGATCGTATTGACCACTTCCCTGTCAACGATCATCCCCTCAGAAGGATGCAGCTTCCTGTATGCGCCCGCTTCGTCGATCAGGTCTATTGCCTTGTCGGGCAGGAAACGCTCGTTAATATGCTTCACGCTCATCGTGACCGCATACCCGAGCACTCCCTCAGCATATTTTACACCATGGAAACTCTCGTATTTTTCCTGCAGTCCCTTTAATATCTTAACGGTTTCCGCTTCATCGGGCTCCTTTATCTCGACATTCTGGAAACGCCTTACAAGCGACTTGTTTTTTTCGAAATATTTCTTGTATTCCTCAAATGTAGTAGCCCCGATAAATCTGATATGACCGTCGGCAAGATAACTTTTAAGCATATTGGCGGCATCGAACGAGCCCTCTCCGACAGCCCCCGCTCCGGCGATATTGTGGATCTCGTCCAAATATATGATCGGTTTTTCTTCCTTTTCGATCTCCCCGAGAACCTTTTTAAAACGCTTCTCAAAGTCGCCTCTGTACTGCGTTCCGGCAAGCATTCCGGCAAGATCGAGCGCATATACCCTGCTGCCTTTAAGCAGCTCGGGCACGTTACCCTCGCGTATTTTCTGAACAAGCCCGTAAGTGATAGCGGTTTTTCCGACTCCGGGCTCACCGATATGCAGCGGATTGTTTTTATCCTTTCTGCACAGCACCTGGATGGTTCTTTCTATCTCTGCATCCCTTCCGATGAGCGGATTTATGTCCTTTAAGGTGTCATTAAGGCAGGGTGCGTACTGCTGCCACGATCTGCCCGGATCCCTGCGGGATGAATGTCCCGTTCCGTCGTTTTCCCCGAACTCCGGATAACCGTACTCATCATCCGTATCCTGTCCGTCATAATACATACCGGGATCTTCATACCCGGTTTCGTCATCATCCTCTTCGTCGTCTTCATCGTCCGGCCCGTCATCCTCTTCGGAAATGATGGTCAGTTCCCTCAGAAGTCCCGCTTCATCAAGCCCTGCAAGCTTCATGTAATAGACGGCGTAGCTGTCCTCCAGCCTCCAGACAGCATGGACAAGATGCCTTATCAGTACTTCTTCGTTCCCGCTGTTGGCGGCACTCTGATAGGCAAAGGAAAGTGCGCCTATAAGGGCAGCCGAAGACACCGGAGTCTTATCGCATTTATCAATATATGTTTCGACGTATTCCGCCAGATTCCGTTCAAGTTCGGAGACCTCGGCGCCGCACTCCTCGACGGCACATATAAAATCCTCGTTATCACACAGCATCAGAAGTACAGTCTCAGGTGTTACATATTCCTGCCTGTTCCTCTGCGCGTATATATATGCATTCTTTATCAGTGCATTCAGTTCTTCGGAAATATTCATTGTCATCCTCATTTAAAACAGTATTCAAGCTTCTTCGATAGTCATCCTGAACGGGAAGCCCTCGGCTTTTGCCCTGTCAAGCGCGGCATTTACCTTGGTGACGGCTATATCGTAGGGATAGATTCCTACCACGGCTTTTCCGTTTTTGTGTACCGTCATCATGATCTGTTCCGCCCCCGCAGGATCCTTATGAAATATCTCAATGAGGATCTTTACGACAAAATCCATTGTGGTAAAGTCGTCGTTGAGCATTACGACACTGTACTGTCCGGGTTCCTTGAGTTTCTGATCCGTTTTTTCCTTATATCCAGATTGAACCGGCATCCTTAAACCTCCATGTCCGCAAAAGTCTCTTTTTATAATGTTTTTGCATTCCCAAAAAGTGATTATAGCATAATTCTGTTTTCTGTACAATGAACAGGTCGTTAAATAAAACCCCTGCCTTCAAAGCAGTTTTACCGGCCGACTATGATATTGTTGAAATCATCAGCATGATTCAATATAATTGTATCATGGTTTTATAAGCCGGATCAGTCTTTGTTCCGTTATCATGGAGGTTATGAATGAAAACTTTTCGTCTCGATCTGTGGAAGCCCGAAGAATATACTTATGAAGCGGCCTATGGCTTTATGCCGAATATACGTGCATATCTGCATGATGAAGACAGCACCGCCCGCAAATGCATGCTGATGGTCCCCGGCGGCGGATACTGCATGCTCGCACCCCACGAGGGCGAGCTTCCCGCGCTTGAATACTTTCGCATGGGCCTGAATGTATTTGTGCTTTCCTACACAAATGACATCACAATGTGTGTTCCGTTAAAGAAACAGCCCTTAAACGACATTTCACGTGCCGTAAGACTTATAAGAAAAGGTGCGGCCGAATATAATATCGCACCGGACAAACTGATAATATGTGGTTTCTCCGCAGGCGGCCACGTTTGCGGTAGTCTGTGCGTACATTACGGCGATATCACGGATCCCGATCCGGAAATAAATGCTTTTTCCAACCGCCCCGACGCTGCGATCCTGTCATATCCGGTACTTACTTCCGGTAAATACACGCACATTTACTCCATGCAGGCTCTTCTCGGCGCCGATCCGGATCCTGCAGAAAAAGAATATTATTCATGTGAAAAACACGTGACCGAAAACACCCCGCCCTGTTTTTTGTGGCATACCGAGGAGGACAACACGGTTCCTGTGGAAAATACATATTTATTCGCAAATGCCCTGCGCAAGAACGGTGTTCCTTTTGCTCATTATGTTTTCCCCAAGGGAGGACACGGGCTTTCGGTCGCAAGCTTTGAGCAGTTCAAAGGATGGCATGGCGGTGAATACGTATGTGAGCAGTTAGGACTTGCTCTTGAGCATGTAAAAAACAACACCGCGGTAAATATGAATGAAAAAAGACATGAAGAGCTGATGAAACAGTTCTTTACGCCTTCCGATCCCGGAAGCCTGGACCCTGAAGATCCTGCCGGTGAAAATGACGAAACGGAAAAGATAAACAAAGCCCGTGAAACAGCCGCTTATTTTGCGGATGTTCATATGTGGCTTGAACTGTCAAGGATCTGGTTTGAAAGATTCCTGTAGATAGCATAAGGAACGGTTCCCGGGTCCGTCTTCACTATTGCCTGACAGAAGAAAGTTCTCTTTGGCTCGTGTTCACGATTGTCTGACAGGGAATACTTCTCTTTAAATAATTGATTTCATCAAAACAGGCTGCCGCGGTTTTCATACAAACTGCGGCAGCCTGATATTTTCCAAAATTTATTTCCGATCAGAATTTAAAGCTTCTCGAGGGAGCTCCAAATGACGAGAATGTCGCCTCTGCATCTTCAAAGTAAAGGACCTCGGTATTATCATCCTCGGCCGAATACATTGCCTGCAGATTCGGATATGCGTCGAGCATATGCTTCTTGGCTTCAATGCGGTCATCGCGGATCAGTTTGCCTGCAACGCGCAGCCATCTGCCTTCCATGAACGCACAGATCTCTGCTTTGGGATTCTTCTGCAGCTGCTTTGATACCTCTTTTACCTTGCCTGTCTGGATATAAAGCTTTCCTTCGAAAATATCGACGGTTCCGAATGGACGTACTCTCGGCTGGTCACCGTCCACAGTTGCCAGATAATAAACGCCTGCTTCCTTTAAGAAATCATAAACCTCCTGCATATCGTTACGCTCCTTTCTTTCGGGTAAACCCGTACATTCAAAATCCTTGTCATTCAGTTCAAGCCTGAACTCTTCCACTTCAGGGCCAGACTTATCAGAGTTAACACCTTCACTGCCTCCGTCAGTATCCCTGGCGGATCCGGCATCTTGCGCAGCACACAGAGCCGCCTTTACCACCTCATAATAAGCTTCCTTTGCTTCACATTTTCCGTTGAAAAGAAGCGGATAGCTCTTCTCACGCCTGAATCCGGACAGCCATGTATGATCGTCGGTAATATTCCAGAATGTAACGGCTGTGATATTGGCCTTGCCTGCTTTCTTCGCATTCAGATAGATCTCAAAGAAATCGCGGTATCTGAGTGCCAGCTCATGCATTGATCCGTCGGACGGATCATTATTGTGCATATCAAGCTCGGTAATCTGTATCTGCAGCCCCAGCGCGCCGTACATCTCAAGCGCCGTACGGTATTCATCAAGATCCGGATGGTCCATCAGAAGATGCGACTGCATTCCCATTCCGTCGATAGTTCCGCGCTCGATCAGAGGCTTCAGTATCTTCGAAATGATAAGGTCGCGCTTCCAGACCTGCATTGTTTCATAATCATTATAGAACAGAGCAACCGAAGGAGCCGCGTATTTTCTTGCATATTCAAATGCCTTGAAAATAAAGTCTTCCCCGACGATCTTAAACCACAGCGACTGCCTGAAATCGCCCTCGTCAATGGCTTCATTTACAACATCCCATGCGTAGATTATGCCGGGATAGTTTTCATTTACGAAACCAAGCACGCCTTTTATATAGCTTTCGAGCCTTGCAAGCATCGTCTCCTTATCTGCAAGACCGTTTGTCTCGTTATAACCCTTGTGGAAAAACCACTTCGGAGTCTGGTTGTGCCATACAAGCGTATGTCCGCGCATTGGGATCCCGTTTGCCTTCGCAAATTCAAGATAAGGGATCGCATTATCGAACTGCAATGCCGGAGCAAGATCATACTTTTCAGGATCCTGTTTGCATGCATGCGCATCCATAAAGAACATCGGTTTCATGTCATTCTCGCAGGTAAAGCTGTTAAACTGTGCCTTAAGAAGCTTCACATGCGCCGGTGTGTGCAGATTCCATCTTGAGATCGCAACTCCGATCTTAAAATAGGGTTCATATGCGGTTTTTAAATTCATCGATACATCCTCCCGAAAGCTCAGAACTATTACTAAACACTAATATCTTTGGAATAAAAGATGTGTTTATTATATCAGACCATATACCGCATTTATATACCATTATTGCTAAATTGATAGTCAACTATTGCGTTTTGGAGAGGTGAGCTGTGGTTAGCTATGGTGAGCTATGGGGTCGGGTGAGCTATGGGGTCGGGGTCAGTGGGTCATTTTTATAAAGAAAAAATGACCCACTGACCCCGTCCCCATAGCTCACCATAGCTCACCACAGCTACTTATGATACGGTTCATTATTGATTATGCGATAACTTCTGTATATCTGCTCGAGAAGTATCACTCTCATCAGCTGGTGCGGAAATGTCATCTTCGAGAAACTGAGTCTCATATCCGATTCCTTAAGGATATCTTTCCCGAGTCCCAGAGAGCCTCCGATCACAAATACTATATGGCTGCTGCCTTCGACGGCAAGCTTCGAAAGCTTATCAGCAAGCTCAGGAGACGTAAGCTGTTTTCCTTCGATTTCAAGTGTTATGACATAAGCGGCCTCAGGCAGGACCTTAAGCAGCCGCTGTGCTTCTTTCTGCCTGACAGCCTCTTCTTCGGCGTCACTTGCGTCATCGGGTGTTTTCTCATCTGCGACTTCAATGACATTTAACCTGCAGTAACGCGACAGACGCTTGGAATATTCGTCTATCGCATCACGCAGGTATTTTTCCTTGATCTTTCCTACCGTTAGTACCGTGATCTGCTGCAAGCCTGCCATGCCTCCGTAAAGTTCCTGTTTTGCCGGACTTATTTTCCCGACAGATTTTTCTTAAGCGCCTTTATCTCAGCATTTGTCAGACCTATCTTCTGCAGATATTTCTTGGCGCACGCAGCAAGATCGGCTGTGGCAAGGTCACGTTTTTTATCCTTGCTTTTGAATGTAAATGCTGTTTTTAAAGTTTTTGCTATATTGCTCTTTACGATCGCCTCATAGCGGGGATCGTCCTTCGTAACACCATAATAGTTATAGAAGGTCGTCATATAATCGTCAATGACTTCATCGTAGCTTGCTCCCATCAGGCATTCGAGTATTGCCGAAGCAAAACCCGCACGATCCTTGCCTTCGGTGCAGTGGATCGCATATGTTCCGGGAGTTGCGGCAATATACTTTAGTCCTTTTGCAAGTTTTTTCTGAAATTCCCCGGATGAAAAGGCAACCGGCATATTGAGTGTGATGAATTTTGTCGTTGCATAATAGCTTGAATCGAAATTCTCATAGCCCCTGGCGGTTTCCTCATCATCGGCAAGGTTTACGATAACATCCACGCCGGCGGCTTTGATAGCGGCGTCGGCATAGGTGTTACGGTTATTCTTCGGATTGATCGGCGAAGAAGTACGGTATAATACGCCTTCACCGATCCCTGTCGTTTTGATCATACGGAAATTGGCATACTGCTCATCCGTAAGATCGGGATAATCCGTTCTTTCATTGGATGCTTTCAGCTGGTGGAGTACATATTCGTCATAATATCCGCCTGCTTTTTTAAGGGATATCTTAAATGAAACAGGCCCCTTCACGCCTTCAGCATAATTCCACTCTATCGTATTGTCTTCATGTACGGTCTTGACAGCGATACCGTATGTGGTCGCGAAATCTCCCATATTGACCGCTAGCAGTGCATAAGGATCGCCTGCCCTTACGACCAAGGCCGGCTTACCGGTATCAACGTCCGAATAATTGCTGATAAACGGTACTTTCAATGTCTTGCCGAGGAACTTGACCTTTACGACATCACCGTATTCATACCCTGCCGCCTTAATCTTTTCGCCGGTCAGTGACAGTACAACGTTGCCGTATTTCTGGATATCTTCTGCTTTTGCCGTAGCTTTAAGCGTCCCTGCCTTTGCTGCATTTTCTGCGGCAAAAGCCTGACGAGCATATCCCATCTTTGCAAATAAAACAAACATCACGCAAAGCATAACAAACTTAGATACTGTTTTCTTCATGAAATAATACTCCCTTCTTGTAAAAAAAGTCTCTCGGAATCTCCAGTTCGCATAGATACTGCGTTTTTGAGCCCCCTTTTTTATATTTTCCCCCACCTGCACAGCATTTTTTTGAAAAAGTACTTGACAGGTAGAGCCAAATGTGCGGCGCGCCTTAAAAATCCAATATGCGCCAAATTTTTAAGGCGCACCCTTCAATTAAGTAGCATATTCGCTCTTGATCTGAAAGAAAATGATCATAATCAGGCATATTATATCCTCCTTATAAGCACAAAAACGTACCCCTTCGGGATCCGTTATCCCACAGAGTACGTTCTTATCGCTTGAAAATAACTATAATTCTTCATATCATCGCCAGGCCCTTTCTTCTATGTCTTATATTCGATCGTTGCCGGCTTCGCCTGTCAAGGCTTTATCGTTGATCCGTATCCTTAGCCGATACTTTTCCAAAACGATATTTTATATATAATATCACAGAGGGTGCTTTGTGTCAAAACAAATCGAGCAATATCCTATAAATCCTCTGTATTCTTAGAATCAAGAATCCTTCTGCATATATGCGTCATCATGATGATCCCTGCACCGCTGTGACCGGCCGTCAGCCGTTTCCAGTCGATCCGTACGGGATCTGCGGCTTCAATCCCGGAAAACGCAAGTATCTGTTTCTTGGCCTGTATTTTTATCCCGCGATCCACTTCATCCCTGCGCAGCAGACAAAGCAGCGCGGCTTTAAGCATCCCGTTATATGCATTGTTTTCAGATAAAACATCCGATTCACAGGATATCAGATATTTGCGATCGAGGCGGTTTTTGACCGTTCCCCTTATGTCCATCGTTCCGTGCATTACGGTCAGGTTCTCTTTTTTACGTATATATTCGCGATGCAGTCCGGTCTTCAGCTGTTTTCCGACAGCCCGGACAAGTATCCGCGCATACAGATCGAGCTCATTTTCACAGTCCTCCTGCAATACCGCGTTGTAATCGTCATTCTGCAGGATGGGGTACTGTCCGATAAGCCTGTTGATGCATTCCCTGATATCAGTTCCCATAGGCTCCCTCACTCACATATCAGATAACCTGATCATGCAGATCCTTCTCCCATTTTGCGACCTTTTGCGGTTCATCAAACCAATACTCACGCAGAGTCGGGACTATATCGTAGTCTATCACGGATCTGAGCCATTCCGTCGTACAATTCTCGGCTTTCCTTCCGCAGAAATAACTGTGACCTATGCAGAAACCCCGCCCGAGAGAAGGGTCTGCCTCAATTACCCTGTTAAGCTCAACAACCTTTGCTATAAGCCTGTCAAACTGCGGATTGGCAAGGGACATCCGATATCTTATGAACCCGTCGGATGTAAATCCCGGTTTGATCTCATAGAAACCGAAACGTCTTCTCAAGGCGTAATCGATGAGTGCCAATGACCTGTCTGCAGTGTTCATCATTCCGATGATGTAGAGGTTCTTCGGCACCATAAATGACAGTCCGTTATAGGAGAGCGTCGTATTCGTGCCGCGATAATCGGCCTCGATCATCATCAGCAGCTCGCCGAAGATCCTGCTCATGTTTCCGCGGTTTATCTCATCAATGATAAAGAAATGATCCTTATCGGGCTCATTGCCCGCAAGCAGGCAGAAGCGGTAGAAAATACCGTATTTCAGCTCAAATCCGCTGTCTGTGGGCCTGTATCCGAGCATAAAATCCTCATAGGAATAATTCTGATGGAACTGAACAAACTCTATTCGGGAGCTGTCCTTTTCGCCCATCATCGAATATGCGAGCCTGTTGGCCGTAAAGGTCTTACCGACACCGGGAGCACCCTGAAGTATTATATTCTTCTTGGTCTTAAGTACTTCAACAAGCTCATCATAGGCCGATTCGCTCATGTATACTTCATTCAAGAAATCCGCCTTGGTATACTTCGGTATCGCGCTTCTGTCTCGCAACGGGTTCTCTTCCCTGATAATATCCATGATCCTGTCATATTCACCCTGATTGACCTTGAACAGACTCCCCTGCATATTTTTGAAGAATTCCATCTTGCCAAGCTCGGGATTATTGCGTATTACCGCATATTCGATCGGAGAAGCGAGCCCCTCTGTCTTTTCGAAATATATATATTTGTCATCATGAACAGCGCTTACCCTGCCGAGTCCGACGATCTGATTCGACGGATGGCCTTCATATCCGATGACGATATCCCCCTCTTTTGCATTCAGGAAGTTGTCAAAAATACGACGTTTATAGCCGTTATCGTTATATAACGAAAATGCCTTTACCTCACCGACTGCCGCATGCGAAAATCCCCAGACCTTGGGATTGGTGTTAAGGAGCCAGTAATTCTTGATACGGCTGCGTGGTATGACATCAATATACAGCTCGATCCCCGACAGATCGATATGATCAAGTGCCTCATCCAGTTCGGGACGCAGTTTCCAGAGCATATTGACATCATCAAATTCACGTGATATCCGCCATTCAAAAACTACCGAGCACAGCTTGGAAAAACTGTCTTCGATATCCGGCACCGCGCAGGCGGTCCTTTCTATGATCCTTTTTGACAGAGCGGTGATCTGTGTATTGTAATAATGCTTTGTTTTACCGTAATACTGGGCAAGATCGTTGCAGGAAGCCGGATCGCGGTTATCCTTAAGCCTTGCCATGACAGCAAGTGCCTCTTCGTCAAAGACACTGCCGTCATGAAGAAGCTCGATCCACTGTTCTTTCGTGATCTCAGGGTCATAACCGGCAGGAAGCCAGCGGACCGCATCCTTTCCTTCCGACTCACAGAAATCGGAGGCTATATACGAGCATACATCCGATGTCAGGATACGAAGCTCCGTATCCTGCGCACAGGAAGAGTCAAGCTTTGCGCTGTACACCTCAAGAAAAGCCTTATCTGCCTTCAATGCCCTGCGAACTGCATCATACAGCAGATTTCCCGTCAGCAGGTTTTCCTTAAAGTCATTGTCTATATCCGGTTCATTTGCAGACGCGCCGTTTTGCGTCCATGTGGTATCTGTCCTGCCCGCAGTCGCAGATGCACCGTTTTGCGCATTTACATTTCCGTTGCCTGATGATGCTGCAGGAGCGGAATTTCGAGCATAGGCAGGATTGTTTACATTTAGACTCATACCTGCCCGGTTCCACAGACTGTCTCTTAAACCTATGGTCGAAGCACCCGGGCCGTACAGGTCCGTTCCGCGGTTCTGTGCGCCCTGTGTACTTGCCGGGCTTCCCACAATATCCGGGTCCGTTCCCGGCATATCCGCATGATTGAAGCCGAGATGGTCATATGCCCACTTGATCTCTCCGAGGCTGTAATGATAATACTTTTCGGGATATCTCAGCCATAACAGCACCGAAACGGCATAAGGCCCGGCAATACGCATATTCCTGCGTACTGCGTTTTTCTCGTTTATTATATTCGCATAATTGGAAAAATCCCTGATCCTTCTGAAGACATCCCGTTCCTCATCGAAGAGGTTGTCAAACATGGCACGGACATCGTCCGTTGCTATCCTGGCAAGTTCGGCGATATTAAAACCTTCAATTCCCGCCTCTGTGCGGAAAAGCTTATCGGTTCCTTCCAGCGCTTTTTTCAGCATCCCGGCAAAATCAAAAGCCTGCGGATCCCATGCTTCATTGAAATTCTTTACAGCCTGCCACTTATATTTCGCTTCCCTGAATCCGTAAGAAACAAATCTTTTTTTGTACTGTGCCAGATATTCTTCGAGTTTGTCGTTATACATTCGGCTACCTCTCTTTTGACCTGCTGTGCCACTTATACCGCCTGTACGGGATCCGATGATCATTTTTTATTGTGGGAAACTGATCAAGCGTTCCCTTAGAATTCTTTTTTCCTGTATATCATTGCAAAGAACAGTCCGAGCAGCATCACACCTCCGCTGGCCCCGATCATTGCCCAGGACTGCTTTGTATCCGCAGTCGCAACGGTCATGTCTGATGTATCCCCAGGGTCTTCCTCTTCGGAAATGAAGTCCGGCCCAAAGCCTGTGCCCATATCACCGCCCGGCTGCATATTCTGCATTCCCGGAGCATTCCGGCTGCCGGATGCATTTCCGACGGTGGTTGCGATACTGTCTGCGACGATCTCCTCCGATGTATCCGCAACGGTAAGAATATAGGTTTCTCCCGTCTTTATTTCAGGACAGCTTATATTTACCGATGTAAAGCCGACCGGCACTTCGTATTCAAGAAGCGTATTCCCTTCGGCATCCTTTAACGAGAGAAGTGAACCATCCCCCGCGCCGTCCGAAAGATAATAAAGTATCGAGGCCTGCCGGGAGGTTTCATCAAAGCCTTCGATCATCTCGCTGCCGCCGCAGGCTATAACACTGCCTCCGGTTATCACGCAGACTCCGCCGCTCTCACTGCCATAGTCGATAGCGGCATTTGTACCGCTTCCCGGGAGACTTATGCGGATCTCTCCTCCGGAAATATAAATACTTCCGTTTGAGTCAAGTCCGTCACAGTCATTTCCTTTTTTATTGATGATCGTAAGCCTGCCGCCGCTTATTGAGATCGCAGAATCAATTGAAGATGAATCTGCCGTGGTTCCGTCGTCAGATGCCGGTCTGGTACTTCCGTCTGTCGCGGTATTCCCCTCGGGAGGCGTAGGTCTGTCGCTGCCGTCAGCTGCAGTATTCCCATCGGGAGGCGTGGGTCTGTCGCCGCCGGCTGCCCCGTTCATATCCTGTTCCGGTGACAGTCCGCCGCCCATGCCTAATGTACCGTTGCTGCCGCCGCTTGCATTAAAGCCGTCGTCGGAAGGATAGATCGTAACATCTCCTCCGGTCATGGTTATCGTCAGCGCTTCAATACCTTCGTAACATTCGTTGATGAGGATCGTTCCCCCGTTTATATAGACATTGGTTTCGGAATGAACCGCATCATCCGCTGCGGAGATAACGATATTTCCGCCGTCAACAGTCACTTCGCCGATGGAATTGACAGCATCATCCTTTGAAACGATGCTGATCTTTCCGGACATGATATACAGATAAGCACCTTCCATCTTTGCCTTATCTTCAGAGTCACCCTCAGTATCACCGACAGTGTCATCCTCCCGGTTGCCCTCTAAGTTACCGTCAGTGCTTTTATCCGTATCGGTTGAATTGTTCTTTATCACCATTCCGTCGTCTTCGGCGGTTATGTCAAGCTGTGCATCTCTGATCTTGAGCTTTTCATTGACTCTGATGCCGTCACCCGCAGCACTGATCGAGATATTACCGCCTGCGATCACCAGATTGTCCTTAGCCGTGATGCCGTTCCTGTAATTGCCGTTGATCCTCAGTGTGCCGCTGCCGTTGATCGTAAGATTGTCATGTACAAAAACACAGGCATTCGTACCGTCCGCAAGTGCCTCTTCAGACATATCTTTTCCGTCCGTAAATGTATTTGTGCTTCCTTCGGCAAGGGTCATAAAAACCTTCTTGGCCTGGTTAATGCGAAATGCGGCATCATCCGAAGCTGTGATCTTTACTCCGTCAAGCATTATCCATATCCTTGCCTTCGACGACGCTTCAACGATCAGACTGCCGTCAGTAAGCTCACCGCTCAGTACATAATATCCGCTCTGGACAATGTAGAGATCCCCGTCAAGAAAATATGCGCCGCTTCCCGTGACCTCACAGTCATCACCGTTCAGTGCGATATGTGTGGCACCTTCGGTGCTCCATGAAGCATTCAGGTCATTGGCGGAAAAATAAACACTGTCGGAGGTCCCGTCATTATCGCCGTCAGAGATCACCGCAATTCCAAGCTTCTCGCCGTTCATAAACAGGATTGTCATCAGGATCGCAAATACAGTCACAAAAATACAGACTTTATTAATCCTTTTGTCAGTTATCATATCAGTTTTCCTTATTATCCGCTCACGCCATAAAATCGCCGTTATAGCTTACAAGTACCGCGCTTTCGACGCCTTCCATACCCGCAAGTTCATTTACGAACCCGGTACTTTCGTCAAGAAGACGGATATCAATGTTCATTTCGATCATACCCTTTGTAACGGTCTTGCTCTTGACCATGCATTTTTTAACCTTGCCGTTCAGATATTCGCATGCAGCCTTTTCTGCCTTTTCATCATTGACACGCAGAACGATTATATAAGGATTCGTAAATGATTTTCTGTTTACAAACAGCATCAGAACGATACCGATGATAACGCTGCCGAATACGGCAAGGGGGATCAGACCGGCGGCAAGAACGATGCCGACAGCGATCGACCAGAACAGGAATGCTATCTCAAGCGGTTCCTTTATAGCGGTACGGAAACGAACGATCGAAAGAGCGCCGACCATACCGAGTGACAGTACAACATTGCTGGTAACGGCAAGGATAACGAATGCCGTGATCATCGTAAGCGCGATGAGGGTCACCCCGAAGCCCGTTGAATACATAACACTCTGGCAGGTCTTTTTGTAAACAAAGAAAATGAAAAGACCGAGGCAGAATGAAAGCACCATCGCGATCACCATATCAAGAATACTGACGCTCGTTACCTTGTCGAGAAAGCTCGATTTGAAAATGTCTGAAAATGTGGTTGCCAAGAAAGTCATTGATTTATTCTCCTTTTTATTTATGTTCAACCGGTTCGAACCCTTTATTACGGATTCAACACAGTTATCTTTCAGTGATATTTATGCAGTTTTAATCATACATCCTGCACGCCATATATTTCGAATAAGCACCGGCTCTTTTGTCAAGCTGCACCGCCATGCGGATCACTTCCGGCAAAAACCCGTCCCACTTTACTTCAAGCAGCATGGGTGATTCCTTGACCGGTATCGTAGGTACGTCATAATTGAGAAAATCGGTCGAATGAAGCCCGGTCCGGATATCGTAGTCCAGCGTCACGCGCACGTTTCCGGGACGATAGGTAAACGGCTGTCTCGTATAATCGACTATCGTCTTCGGTGCAAGCAGCGTTGTCTTCATCTCCGTATACAGCTCGCGCACCAGCCACTGCGGATCATCGGCCATCCATTCGATCTTCCCGTCGATGATATCCTGCGTCTGGGCGGCTGTAAGCTTTGCCATATCCTTGGTTCCGAGGCCGTCACATTTGCCCTTTTTCTCAAGTCTTATAAAATTCGAATCCTGATTGTAGGAGCGGATCCTGTATTTATGCCTTATAGCCGCACCGTCAACCTTCTCCCGCAGTGCGTTGTCTCCGGGTGTGTCAAAATACAGGCTCCTGATATAATATTTGCCGTCCACGGCATGCGCATCGCTTTCCGCGATAGCGAGCATTCTCTGTCTGATCACGAGCAGATCAAGATATGTGATCTCATGCTTGACTTCATGTCTGAAATCATCTCTCATTCGCAACAACCTCCCTGTCGCTTCGTTGATGTCTTGAAAAATGATAATTCGACCTAAAATAAAAGTCAAGCAAATACACAGAACATTCACAATGGTCACAGTATATTCACAAAAAAGGATTCATAAAAATGCAAAAACAGCCCCCTATACAGCCGGTTTTCGGACAGTCTGCCGTCTCCCGGGTGTGTAACCGAAGCATGCACCTGATTTGACACAACTGCCACAATACTTTATAATATATGATTAATGTACATTTACACGATCCACTTAC
>JAILIQ010000214.1 GCA_024695205.1 Lachnospiraceae bacterium | reverse complement strand
TACCGCGGTCAATACCGCGATGGCAGCCATCGACAATATCCGTGATACGTCTACTTCCCAGGAACGTTGCTCGATCATAGAGGTAATGGGCCGCCATGCCGGCTATATCGCGCTATGGTGCGGTCTTGCCAACGGAGCGGAGGCTGTTCTTACAACAGAACTGTACAATTACGAAGAGCAGAAGCTGATCAGCGATATTCAGGCTAAGAGAAAGTCCGGACGTAAGCATTATATCATCATAAATGCCGAGGGTATCGGTGATTCGGAGGGAATGGCAAGACGTATCGAGTATGCGACCGGAATGACCTGTACCGCAACGATCCTCGGATATCTGCAGCGAGGCGGAAGCCCGACCTGTAAGGACAGGGTATTTGCTTCGGCAATGGGTGCCAAGGCTGTAGAGATACTGTGTAACGGCGGCTCGAAGAGAGTAGTGGCTTACAAGAACGGTGAATTTGTCGATTTCGATATGGATGAGGCCCTTGCGATGAAGAAGGGGCTCGATCCGTTCCTTGTTGATATGCTCGGAAGACTTACGCGTAAGGGCGAAGGCCGTATGCTTCAAAAGGAAGGAATGCTTCCGACGGTTGAGGAGTCTCAGGGCAAGAAGACGATCGGAGTCCTGACCAGCGGAGACGATGCACCCGGTATGAATGCTGCGATCAGAGCGGTCGTACGTACTGCGATCGGATTTAATATGAAGGTGATCGGCTTCAGACGAGGCTTTGCCGGTCTTATCGAAAATGATTACAAGGAAATGACCAACAGCACCATGTCCGAGACGGTCCAGAAGGGCGGAACACTGCTCCTTGCCGCAAACAGTCCGGATTTCAGGACTGAGGAGGGCCTTTCAAAGGCAGTTGATAATATAAAAGCTCTGAAACTTGACGCACTGATCGTGATAGGCGGCGAAGGGACAATGCGCGGCGGTGCGGATCTTATCGAGCGCGGCATCAATGTTATCGGTATTCCTGCCACGGTAGACCTTGAAGTTGCCTGCACGGAGTATACGATCGGATTTGATACGGCGATCAATACGGCAATGAGTGCGATCGATAAGGTAAGAGATACTTCCGCTTCTCATGAGAGGTGTTCGATAATCGAGGTTGCGGGCGCCAATTCAGGACATAATGCCGTATGGTGCGGTATCGCAACAGGCGCAGAGGAAATCCTTACCAGAGACTATTATGACTGGGATGAGCAGCGCATCATCAGTGAGATCATCAATAAGAAGAGGATCGGCAAGCGTTTGCATCTGATAATCAATGCACACAGTGTCGGCAAATCGAATTCCCTTGCCAAAAATATCGATTTTGCTACTGGTCTTGAGACCAGGGCTACGATCCTGGGACTGCTCCAGAACGGAGGAAGACCCACCTGCCAGGACCGTGTTTATGCTTCGGCGATGGGCGGCAAGGCTGTCGATCTGATCAATTCCGGAGCTCATGACCGTATAGTTGCCTATATCAACGGTGAATTTACCGACGTCGACTTTGCGGAAGCTCTCGCAATGGAGAAGAAGCCCAACCAGTTCATGTACGAAATGTCCAAGAAGCTGGCACGCAGCTGATCAGGGGTTGCTGTATATTATGGGGCTGGTGTAAGTCACGGCTCCGGCTGTATATATTACGGGGCGGATTACCAAACAATCAGTTTGATGTAATCCGCCCCGTAACATATGCATCCGGAGCCTGTTTGCAGAGAACTCAGATCTTACTTATTCTGTTCCTCGGCCTGCTTAGCGGCCTCAGCCTGTTTGGCGGCGGCCTCAGCCTGCCTTGCGCGCATTTCGGCCTGCTGTCTTGCGTAGGCCTCCTGCTTCTCCTGAAGCTTTTTCTGTTGTTTCGCGTATCTCTTCAGGCCGAGCTTTTTGAAGAATTTAACAAGACCGATGATGATCAGCGCAGCGAGCGCGATCACAAGCAGGAAGATGATTATGTAAGGCAGATTGACAACGAACCATACGATGAAGTCCTTAAGACCTTCGGTGATGTCGTAAATGGTATCCTTAAAGCCGGTGGAAATACGTTCGCCCACTGTCTCGGGAACCGGATCGGTGATGCGGGTCACTTCGTTGAGGCTGATATTAACGGTACTGTAGGAAACCAGATTATCATAGTTACGGAGTGTGGATTCTCTTGATTCAAGCTCATAGGTTACTTCGCTGATCCTGTCCTCGAGGGAAATGATCTCGTCTACGCTGGTGGCCTCCTCAAGCAGGGCGAGAAGGCGTTCCTGCTGGATCTTGAGGGCTTTGGCGCGGCTTTCGACATCAAGATAACCGAGAGTGATATCTTCGGTACTTGTAGCGTTCGAAATAATGCTGCCGATATTGCCTGCATTTGAAACGAACTGGTCGACCATACCGTTGGGGATCCTTATGGTGTAGCTTGCAGTACGGCTGGAACGTCTGTCGTAATAGGTGGCATAGTAATCATTGTTGTGTACGCTTGAATTCTCGATGTATCCGTGGTACAGGCGTACATAATCCTCGATCATACCGACACTTTTGTCAAATTCCAGAGTTTCAATGTTAAGACTTACGCGTTTGATCAGCTTTCTGGAGGAGTCGGCACTGTTGTTATCGAGATAGTCGGTATTGTCTTTACCGATATCGTTACCGTTACTGTAGGAACTTCCGTCAGACTCAAAATTTCCTGCTTCCTGAAAATAGCCGTAATCTTCTGCGATATCACCTGCAGTATAATTGGCTTCTGCCCTCGGAGCACTGCTTTTGTAGCTTGTCGAGGCCGCATCATATTTACTTCCTCCACAGCCGGTAAGAGCGCCTATGCAAAACAGTACAGCAAATAACGTTGCAAACGAGCGGATGATCTTCTTTCTCATAATTAAACCCTCCCTTAATAAATTTTCGAATCAAACAGGATTCTTTATCTCATTTCGAATAATAGACGAGAGGTGACCGGTACCGGTTCCCATTTTCTGCGAAAATCCTTAAAAGCAGTTTTAAAGCCTGATCCGTGCCCTTTGTTTACTCGAACAGAGAATCCGGAAGGTCGTCAAAATCAGTGATATTATCAAGGTCTATGTCCTTAAGGGCAGGGATTTTCTTAAGCTCTTCGATATCATAGTTTTCCCTGATCATGTCTATGATCTCTTTCTCATCTTCAGGGGTCAGAAGCTCAGAATCCCTGATACTCTTGAATTCTTCCTTGAGAGTGTCGATATCGAGGTCATCGATCGTCTGGGTCGTGATCACGTCCTTAAGTGTCATAGCGGCATCAAGTATGTCTATAAAGCTCTGTTTGGTCGACCGGAAAGCGTCACTGTGGGTATCGATACGGGTCTGCTCATTGCCCAGGAATTTGGAAAGGATGAGGTTGACGAAGTATCCGCCCTCGTTCATTGCATAGATATTGTCGGCAAGCCCCGTTATATCATCGTGGGACAGCTTCAGAGAAGCGAAATCGACCGAACTGAACAGGTCGCTGCCATTGGTATGGGGGATGATGCGCTCGAATATCTTCAGGATATTGCCGGCATATCCCAGATCTTCGGAAAGACTGTCAAGGGATTTATAATTGGGCATTCCGATATCGGGAACATTGTTTTTAACGGCATATTCGATCATCCCGAGCTTCTCGTCCTCGGAAAGAAGTTTTGTTTCGGAGAATACATCAAGGGCTTTTACAGCAATATCAACCTTCTCGGAAAGCTCTTTATCCTCTTCGGTAATGGGAAGGATGTCGTTCATGTTCTCAAGATAAGGCACGGCAAATTCAACAAGGCTTTCGCGTCCCGCTTCGGTTTTGGCGGTGGTAAGACTGTTGAAGATCTTGTTGGTGATAAGACCAATGCCCATATAGCGGCTGACTTTTTCGGCAGTAGGTCCGGAGAAGGTCTTTACGAGCTTTCCCTGGCTGCTTCCGACCTGATCGGTAATGGTCTGCGAAAATGAAGCGGCGCTCTGTTTGTCGGGAAACAGTTGCTGCAGACCTGTGTAGGGCATTAAGGTAAAGCCTGCGCAGATAAGGCCTGCAACAAAGCCGAATGCGAGTCCGAGAGGCTTAAAGCCCTTTTCGGTCTCTTCTTTATATACAACCTTGACAACGATCCATGATATCCCCTTAAGAAGCCAGAAGAATACCACATACAGCATCGAAAATGCGGTTCCTTTGATAAAGGCCGTGAGTATACCGTCGAGCTTGTAGGCATTGGCGGGTGAAACATTACCGCCCAAGCTTAAGTCGACATCTGCGATGTCGGTAAATGTGGTCTTCGACAGGGCAAAACACAGAAAAGTGATGCCTCCTGCGATAATGGCGCTGCCTGCGGTACAGATCAGTCTGATCGTGTTCTTCTTATTGCTCCTGAAAGCACAGATCAGCATTTCAGCGATAATAATAATGAAAAAAAGAATCATGCCGCACTACCCCCTGAAGTTTGATTTTTCTTTATTTTATCAGTATTACAAGGATTTGTAAAGGAAAAGCCGTCCCGCCTGTTTTGTATGATTTTTGTGTTTTATTGTAAATTGACCCGATTATGATGGACATATCGTAAGTTATACTGTTATAATGAAGTAAGACTTAAAAATCGTTTTATAAGTCAGCTTTTCATTTTCAGGTACGCATTTTAAAATAACGGTGAACCATAATCTCAAAATGGAGGTTAAAAAATGAGAGAATTCAAAGGATACCACAAGGGTGTCAATCTCGGCGGCTGGCTTTCGCAATGCGGCAGAGACAATTATACAAAAGAGCATTACGATACTTTTATCGTAGAAAAGGACTTTGAGATCAAAAAGAGCTGGGGCCTGGATCATGTACGTGTTCCGGTCGATGCCGAGGTTAT
>JAILIQ010000068.1 GCA_024695205.1 Lachnospiraceae bacterium | reverse complement strand
AGGTGAAAGTCACACACTTGTGACTTTCGCCTTAGTGATACGCTTTGGATCATAATAGCCGCCAGTATCTATAGCTATAAATGTTAATTTACGGCTCCTTTTTATAACAAATCAGTTTCCATAAATCACTTTACACTATCTGTAGCTAAAAATAAAATCACACTCAAAATCTTACAACAGCTTCTTACAAAAACCAATTAGTATTTGACTTATAAATATACTGATTGTATAGTAAATAAAAGGGGCAACCAATCTGATTGCTCCCTCATAAATCTAAATTATCATAGAAGATTCCTATTAGAAAAAATTTCAACCCCTCGTCATGAACTAAATTCTTGCCAAAAGATCCTTTAAATTCAGTAGTCCCGCTTCTCCCCAAATTGTCAAAGCCTGAGGAATAATAACGAAAAGAATGCCGCCTATCAAAAACTGCCATCCAGAGGCAGCAGAACCTGTACTGCTAATAAATTCATACAAGCCAAGATGTACCTGATCTTCAAAAAAACGGGCACCATTTCGGGCACCACGAAGGCACCATTTTTTATAAATTATAAGAATCTATAACAAGTTATATGTAAGATGAATTTGCAGAAACCCTAGTAAATATGCGGATTCAAAGACTTTTAATGAGTTTTAAGGAGATTCATGAAAACAGGCCTCCAATAACGATCCCATATTTCATCTCGAGTGGGGTGGTTCCGGAAGGGGTTCGTCCAATATCATCGGGTTCATAGTATTCCTGTATTCAGCCTTTGCGTTGGCAGGTACATCTATTTTGTCGATGTTCTCCTCTCTGGCGAATACTGACATCGGAGTGTTCATGTCCATTATTATCTCATAGGTGGTCAGCATATCAGGCAGGACCTCAAATCTGCAGCATCCGGCAAACTCATTCTCGGTAAGATCCCACGGAACCATATAGACGCTGTCATTATGATAACTGCTCTTGTAGCTGATAACATGGAATCTTCCGCTGTACATCCCCCATCTGAATCGGTCTCCGTCTATGACAAGCTCCTCTCTTTTGTCCTTGCTGTAATCGCCCGATGAGGACCACTGCAGCCAGACGCCCTGAAGCCTTTCACGGAACTCGTCATCGCGGATGATGATGTGATCAAACGGTCCGTGATCTACCTTCCGCAGTGTATAGGGATCCTTGCGGTCCATAAACGAATAGCCTTCGACCAGCATGATCATGCCGTCTTGAAAATAAAAATCCTCAAACCACGACATCGGATTGTTCGATCCTCCGTACGACAGAACATTATCCTCAAGTTTGATCGGTGTTTTAAGACCATTCCTGAGGCTTTCGGCATCGTATTGGATCGAGGTCTCGAGTGTGATCCTGCGCCGGTAATCCCTGACAGTCATTTTCCCGTCACGGATCTCGATATAAAAGTGATAGCCTTCTTCCCAATAACCGTTGAGTTTGTCTGAGAATTCCATAATGCCTCCCCGTCATGAAATCATTGTCATACCGCCCGATATTTACCCGCAAAATATTATTTCAGTTCCCAAAGCATCGAATTTCGTTTATTTGCTGTTTTTTGATGCAATTTATGATTCTTTCGGTACAATGCGCAGCCCGGTACTTTTTACGATCCCGGAATTCATCTTAAGCGGGTGGTTTCGAAGCGGCCGCGTGTCCGCAGATAATACATTACATAACCTATACGATCGTCCTTTGTTGCTCCGTCTTTGCCCACAATATCAAGTGAAAGCTCAATATTCAGAAGTGTACGGTCGTCAATTTCATCACTGCGCTCTTCAAGTATCTTCCTCTTGGCTTCGACTGTCGGGGCATCCAGGAAATCTTCAAGTACACGGGGAATTCCCGGCTCATCGTTACGCTTTGTTAAATCCTCTTCATTCATAGCTCTTATACCTTCCTTTTTTCGTTTACTTCTTTTTCTTAAGGTTCAGATAGAAGTCTGCATATTCGTCCGTGATCAGTCTGTACTGGACCATTTTTGCAACATCTTCTTCAAATTCGAATTTCAGCAGATCCTCATCACTTACCATTTCCTGCAGGATTGCCCTGATACGTCGCTGGTATTCCTGAAGTCCGATCACATTGTCAGTCCAGAGGATACGGTTCTCATAAGCCTTTTTGAAATAATCGCTGTAATCTCCTCTCGTATTGAGGGAATCGAAAATATTCGTGTTGAATCTGAAACGTCTTCTCAATTCACGCATAGAGGCAGGTGCAAGCGCGATGTCATTTCCAAGCAGATAAAGATTCTGGGTATAACTGGTCTGTCCCATCTGGTCTGTCGATGATGCAAATGCAGGCATAACATCCTCGAACATCTCAAATGCACCCATATTCTCGCGTATATTCTTATAAAGCTTAAGGTTGATCACGGGAACGTTTTTCCTATACCAGACATTTATAAATTTATCAGTAGGTACCGAAACATCACGCTCCATGTCACCCTCCAGCAACAGAAAGTGCACATGATCATCCTTGACAAAACACAGTGCGGGTGTCTGATTGATTTTCTTGCTTTCCCAGCTTTCGATAAACACAGGAATAAAGTCTTTGCCCAGCTTCCTTGATTTGATGATCTTTTTCATATTTGAAACCGAGTATTTCGAAACATCCGGCTCCTCACCCGGAAGTCTTTCCCGACGCGGTTCATCCTCTTCCTCATCTTTTTCAGCTCTTCCTGTCGCTATATCCTTTAGACGGTCCTGTCTTCTTTCCGCTTCTGACGGGTCATCTATGTTGGAACTGCGGGTATCACCATCATCACTGCCATTCTCTTTATTCTTGTCTTTATTCTTGTCTTTATCCTTATCTTTCTTTTTCCGCTCTTTTTTCTTTTTGGTTTCTCTGTTTTGGCTGTCGTCTTCGGTATTTGAACTCTTTTTTCCGTCTCTTCCGGACGAGCCGTCTTCGTCTTTTTCACCCGGCTCATCATAAACATTTCCGAACAGTTTCACAAAGAAATTACCGATCTTGTTAAACATTCCGTCGGATCCTTCGGGCTCATCCGTTGACGATGTTTCCTCCGTCATGCGGTCCCTGCGGTTCCCGACTTCTCTGGCATATTCTTCTTCACGCAGCTTTTCTTTTTCTTCGTAGCTGAGTTCATTCTCAAATTTTTCATTCAGACTGTCTTCGTATTCGTCTGTTTTGGCTTTCAGGCTGCGCCTGATCTGTTTACGTTCTTCCCTGGACTTTCTTCCCTGCAGGATATGTCTCTTTTTCGCCTTTCTGTTTTCTTCTTTGTCCAAATGTTCTTTTTCACGGAGTTTATCCCCGCTTTCATCCTTTTGACCCTTATTCCTGCCAAATAATGACAAAAGACGGCCAAATATCGATCTTCCGCTCCCTTTGGTATCTTCATTGTCCGTATTCCCGGTATCTGCTGCGCTGTCCTTTTTAGTTTCTTTTTTTCTTTCGATCGCATAGTATTCATGCGAAGTTTTCTTCTTCGCGATATCGCGCTTTTCTTCTCCGGTTGACTCGTCCAGTGGTTCATCCGTTTTCTTTGTCTGTACCTGCACGTTTTTACGCGCCTGATCCGCAGGACCCGCAGTTTTTCCGTTTCCGGAAGTTTTTCCTCCTGTATTTTCTCCCGAAGCAGCGGCAGGGTTATCTTCGTTAAATTGAGGTTTTTCGGGCGGAAGGCCATCAATAAAAGGTCCATCCGAAGGTGAAAGACTTGTGGTGGTTTTTACGCGCTTCATCACATACGAAGCCTTGGGTACAGCTTTCTCTGTAATTTCATCGGGCACATATCTTCCGCCATCATCGGCACGGATCACACTGTCTTTAATACGCTGAACTGCCTGTTCAAGAGTTTCACGATCGTCTGCGGGAGTACCTTGGTTCCCCGACACCCGGCCTGCTGCAGAAGCACGTTTCACATCAGGTGTTCCGCCATCATTCTGAACTGCTTTTCCTGAAGAGATAGGAACCTCTTCCGAATTCCCCCTGTTATCGATTTTTTGTCCTTCACCGGGAACATTTCGGCCTCCATCCGGAGCATTTTTGTTTTCACCGGAAGTGTTTTGACCTTCACCGGAAGCGTTTTGACCTTCACCGGGAACGTTTTGACCTTCAGAGGAAGTATTTTGTCCTTCACCGGGGGCGTTTTGGCCTTCACCGGGAACGTTTTGACCTTCACCTGAAACGTTTTGTCCATCACCCGGATTGCTTCCGGTCTGAGTATCCGCGTCTTCATTTTCATCATCGTCGGAAACAACCTTAACCATGGTCGACATTCCGATCCCAAACACCATCGCGGCTCCGCCGACTGCGATCGGAATTATCCCCAAACCTGCAAAGGCGGCTATGGCTATGGTAGCCGCACCGCCCAGAAGTGCAAGTAAGATCGCACCGAAAAATAAACGTGTTTTCCATGATCCATACTTAAAAGTATTTATCAGCCTGTTCATTTTCCAACCTCTTGAACCGAGTTTTTATCATTCGAATTTATTTCCGCCGATATCCGCAGTTCCGGCAACTTTTCCTGTTTTTGTTGTAGGGATCGCAGGTGACAGAGTTGCCCCGTCAACCTTAATCTCATTTTTGGAATTGGGGTTTGACAGTGTATTATCTGTGAAGCTGCCGGTGATACCGCTGAATATCTTGACTGCATTTCCGTCAGTCTCTTTAATACAGTTATTTTTTATAACATTTCCGGAAATATCGATCCTGCCGTTCTTAAGATGCATTCCCTCACCGTCGTTGTCAAAGATCTGACAGGCAGTGACAGTAACTGTTGCGCCGCTGCCGTCAACATTGACCGCGTCGGTTCTGGTCTTTTCTATGATACAGCTGAATATTTCCACGGAAGTTTTTTCGGCAATGTCAACTGCTCTTCCGGTATTTTCGGAAAGTGTACAGGTATCCAGTTTTACAGTGGATCCCGATCCGATATCGACACCCTTGGCGCCGCTGCCGTTGATCGTACAATCCTTTAGCGTGACCGTGGACTCCGATCCGATATCGACGCCCTTGCCTGAGTTATTCAGTATCCGGCAGTTCTGAACATCGGCATATACGGAATTTCTGATATTTATACCCTTTTCCTTGTTGCCCGAAAACGTGCTTCCGGTAATAACTACAAGTGAGTCTTTATCAATATCGATCCCGTATTTTCCGCCGTCACTTATCTCGCAATCAGTGATCACGGCTTTGCAGTTCTGAGCGATATCAAGACACTTTTCCGTGCAGTCTCTGATCTTAACGTTAACCGCTTCAAAGGATCCGTTATCCTTGACATTGATACCTCTCTTGCCGCAGCTGCTGATCTCATAATCGTTTATTACAAGCTTTCCCGCCGAATCGACCATGATACCGTATTCCTTTGCACCGTTGACCGTTCCGCCGGTAAGGTTAAAGGCCGAATTGTCAATATTGATGCCATACATTCCGGCATTGTTGATAAAAATATTCTCCGCTTTGATCACGGAACTCTGTCCAAACAGGGCGATACCCGATTTTGTGGTTCCGTTGATCGTGTTGTTGAGCAGTGTCGCATCTTTGCAGCCGTCGCGCATCGCGATGCCGTTCTCATACTTTTCCTCATGGATCGTGGATATCCTGTTGGAATCGACAACAGCGCCGTTGCAGGATAAGAACTTGACGGCATCCTCGGTAAAGCTTGTCTTATCGACCGCTATCGCGCCGACATGACGGTCGATCACGTTATTTAGTATCGATGCATCATTTACATATCGTAAATAAATGCCGGCCGCGTTACACAGGAATTCATTGCCCGATATTGTTATGCCCTTCATCGGATTCTCGGTGGAACCGTAAATAAATACTCCGTATCCGCCGCCCGCTTCCTCTTTCTTGAGCAGAGTGATGGTATTGTCGACGATCTTGATATTGAACTTGCCTTTCGAGACAGACATGGCTTTTACGCCGCTGTTTCTATCCAGTTTGGTCTTCTTGACATCCGAGTCAGTCTTGATCTGGACACCGCTTCCGACATTGGTCATGGTATTGTTCTTAATGGTCACATTTGTGTAGTTGTAGCCATAGACAGCAGCAGCCGAGATATCATGGAAATTATTCTTTGTAACGGAAATCTTGTCATGATAGATCCTGTCGACCATCATATGGGTTCCTATGGCACGCGGATAATCATATATCTCGCAGCCCGTTACCGTAATATCGGTGCAGGGAGTGTCATCAAAGGGACCGCCTGCCGGCAGTATCGAATCACTGTGGCAGATATCAAGCTGTATAGCCTCTTTATCGGTATCCTCGTCAGGTGCTTTAAAACCGTACAGGGTGCAGTTCTTGATCGTACATTTCTTTACTCCGCCCATTTCGATCAGATGCGTACCGAAATTATTGCATAAGGTTACGCCCGTGATCTTCAGATTGTTGGTATGGGCAAAGAAAAACAGTGAACCGCCGCTCTTATCATTGTACGGAATAAACCCGGCATCCCAGGTACCGCCGGTGATCGTTATCTTCGCTGTATCGGAATATCCTCCCTTATTGCCTGGCTTCGAACGCAGCATATAAAGGATCGGGTCCTTCGGCTTCGGATTTTTCCTGATAACAGTCTTTTTATCAAGAGAAAGGCATGTATTCGAGCCAATATTCAGCGTTCTGCTGATGTAATATGTTCCTGCCGGAATGCTGACCAGCGCCTGCTTTTTCTTGGTTCCGGCCTTCTCGGCTTCATCAAGAGCCTTCTGTATCTCCGCGGTCGCATCCTGTCCGTCGGCAAGTTTTACTGTGATCTTTTTTGCGTATGAAGCCGCCTGTGTATCGACATGTGTCGTAAATGCAAAAGCTGTGCCCAATACCGTTGCAAACAGGAACATTCCTGCCAGGATCCTGCTGATATTACGTCTATTCATACAAAAATACCTCCGGAATACATTTTCTTTAATGAAGTCCTTTTATGGATCAGTCTGCTTTATAGAAGTCCCTTATCGCATCCATCTTCGAAAGCATATTTTCAAACAGCATATCTACAAGAGCGATTGCCATCATCGATTCAACGACAACCACAGCTCTCGGAACGATCGTTGTTTCTGCGGCAGTTCCGGCGTAGTCGACCTCTTTTCCTTCGCTGTCAACGGTCTTCATCATTATCCCGACAGCGGGAGCCGGCATTACCGAAGCTCTCAGGACGATCTCCGAACCGTCGCTGATACCGCCGAGCATACCGCCCGTTGAATTGGTTTTCTTCTCGAATCTGCCGGAGGCAAATGTAAAGGCATCTGCGGTCCCCGCGCCCGTACTGAGTGTTGCTGCGAATCCCTCTCCGAATTCCACACCGTTGATC
>JAILIQ010000208.1 GCA_024695205.1 Lachnospiraceae bacterium | reverse complement strand
ATCCGGCTCAAGCTTGATGCCTGTTTCTTCGTATACTTCCCTTATATTGGCCTGTTCCGGTGTTTCTCCCTGTTCGACTTTGCCTCCGATCCCGAGCCATTTGCCTTCATTCGGATCGTCAGGCTTTTTATTGCGGTACAGCAGAAGTATCTCATCATTTCTGCGAATATAACATTGTGTGGTCTGCCGCATCTTACATGTACCTCCGTCTTTACGCGGGATCACCGTCAACGGATGACGGCGTTTTCGGGGCTTTGCCCGCAGGCGCGAAGAATCTCCTGATTATCAAAGGCATTGCAAGCATTGCCCAGCACAGCATCAGGAAATATCTGCAGAAATCGGCGACCGGATTGGATCCGAAAACAGATTTGATCCCCGTGCGGATCAGCATTACCCCGGCTACGCCGATAGCGATCTTAAGCAGCTGCATCGGGATATTTTTACATTTTGTATCAAAATCGATATATACGGTCTCGATATACCAGCAGATCGCAAATGCCAGACCTGCACCGATCCCCTTGAAACCGTCGGCCGCGTTTGCGTAGGAAACGGTCCCGTTATTCAGAAGGATCATCGAATATAATGTATAGATGATCCCCATTGCGACCAGGATACATGAGATGATGAGTCTGCGACGCCGGTTGAGTTCAATCTTGTCCGCGAGGATATTTACGGCCAGAACGATGACCGCCGATACCGCAAAGCTGACCAGAACATCCGCTGGTGTATGCACTCCGAGATACATACGGGTAAACATCACGACCGGAATGATCAGGAACAGAAGGATCTTCTGCCACAGCTTCCGCGCTTTATAAGCAAATGTACCGAACATTGCAACCGAATTCTGTGTATGTCCGCTGGGGAACGAATATCCCGTTGCAGATCCCTTGGCGCGTTCAACCGCCGTAAATGAAGGATCCCTTACCCACGGCCGCTCTATCCTGCAACTTACCTTCAGACCGTTGACGGCAACCGCGGAAGTCATGTAGGCAAAGGTGACCCTGTAGGCAAGCTTTTTGTCGACACACCAGTAGAGGATGCACAGTATTGCCAAAAAAGTCATCTCTTCGCCAAAATAGGTGAGTATATAGAACAGTGTATCTCCAAACGGTGTTCTGATACTCTCGAGCAATTTCAGGAATTCCATTTTTTAAGAAGATCCTTTCTGTCTTTGTATTGTTTCTTCAGTCTTGGTTCCGGTAGAATTCATGTACCAGCGACCGGTAACCAAGCCCTTTAAGGTCCTCGTATCTTATATTATACCTTGCCTTCGTATGCCTGCCGCTCATCAGATATCTCAGACAGTCCTGCGCATACAGATCGATCTGATGCAGGCTGTCGGCGGTATTGATGACGGGAAAAAACCAGTTGCTCCAAGAAAGTTCATTGTCCCGGGGGCTTTCGAGAAGTTTTCGGTTGAAGATCCTTATGAATGCTGATGCCGCCTTAACCCCGGCCACATCATTGCGCTTGCTCCAGCGCATGAGCGCATCCCTCTTACGGTGCATTTTCTGCTTGAGCTTTTTTACCGTTTGCGGAGCGATATCAACGCACTCATCCGCGCACCGGAATCCAAGAAAAGTAAAGGCTTCTCCGGGTTTATAATGCTCCTCCTTCGCCGGATTGACACTAAGCTGCCGGTTCTTAAGGAATTCATGTATGTACCTGATATGTTCCTCAAGCTCTGCGGGATCAGGCGCGAAAAGGATGATATCGTCGGAATATCTCGCATAGGGTACCCCTACGTCCGAAAAATGAGCGTCGAGGCCGGCAAGGAACAGGTTCGCATAAAACGAAGATATCGGAGTTCCCGCCATGATCCCTTTTTTCTCGGTGATCACGCGCCCTCTGTATTCCACGTTCGGTTCGTTAAGGAGAGATGCAAGAAAATCATACAGCTCCTTATCGTCTGCAAGCGTTTTTTCCAGCATCGGCAGCAATAATCCTACCGGTATGGAATTAAAATAATCATGTATATCAACCTTGTAGCCGTACATCTGCGGAAGCCTCTTATCCTTAAGCAGGCTCCTTACCGCATCCTGGGCCGTTCTGCCGTGTCTGAACGAATACAGGCCGTTATCAAAAATATGATCATATTTGCGAAGCATCAGAAAAGTCAGAAGCTTGATAACCGTTCCCGCGTCTTCCGGGTAGGTATAGACGATCCTTTTCTTTTCCGAGCCCATTTTGCTTATCACTGATCTTTTCGGAAGCGGGAAAGCCTGCCCGGAAGCTATCAGACCACACACCGGAATATACCTTTTTTCGGCGATAAATCTGCGAAGTTCCCCGGTAAACTGCTTCGGACAGGCAAGAGAGAGCTTGTGTTCATAAAACAGATTCCATGCCTCTTCATCAGCAAGCAGCTCAAGCAACGACATAAGCTTCCTCCGTATCCGTAACAAAAAGCAGAAAGAGAAAACGTTAAATCCCGTAAATTACGGGATGTACAAGACCGTACACAGCACAGCTGCCTGCGAAGCACTTCCGGCTCATAACAATGTCCGGAAGTAACGACCGGAATTACCGTTTCCGGCCGTATGCCATGCCGGATCCGCCACAGGCGCCAAGCGTTCTCTTTCTGCTTTATATCAAGTTAAAGACCATGATCCCGTCGATGAAACGATCCTGGTTTATGCTTTCAGTGCCTTACCGATACGCCCTTTCACATAGGAGCGGGTATTCCACCAGCCGTCATGGTTGTAGTAAAAACGCAGATATGCGGTTCCTTCCTTCTCGCATTCCCTGCGCAGCTTGCATGAAGAACTTGATTCCGGCATCAGTTCGACCACAAGCACCTTCGATGCACCCGTAAAAAATGTATATGCCGTGCGGGCATAATCGGTGCTTTTCTCGGTGCGGTATTCCGAAAAATCGGTGCTGAATATATTTTCAAAATACTCTGTATAGGTTCCGTTGTAATTATACTGGTTTTCTTCAGAAGGCATCTCATCTCCCCATGAATCGCCGGAAAGAGCGGCATTGCGCCTGTTCTCTTCGATCACGGGATCTGACTGATTCCTCTTTTCCACATTATTCGCAGCAGCTGCATTGATCAGCCCGCCCAGTATGTCCTTGGCTTTTTGTGCGGTCTCTCCGTCTCCGAAAATCTTATCCAAAAGTCCCATTTTCCAACCTCCTGTCTGCTCCGGTCTGCGATAACCGGTATATAAACCCGACTGCGCTCCTCACAGGCATCATGGCAGACTTCATTTGTGCTGCCCGCCGGACTGTCCCAAAACTTTCCTGCCAGTCTCCCGCCTTATTTCAATTATGGCATATCGTATGTCCAAATGCAAGAAAGAATGTTGTCCTGGCAGATTACGACACTTCTTTAAACTGTGCCATGTACAGTCTGTAATATTCACCGCGTCTGGCTATAAGCTCCTTCGGACTTCCGCTTTCCATGATGCCGCCCCTGTCTACAACAAATATCCTGTCGGCGTTGCTTATCGTTGAAAGTCTGTGTGCGATAACAAATGAGGTCCTGCCGGCAAGCAGCTTCTCAATGCCCTTCTGCACAAGTATCTCCGTATGTGTATCTATGCTTGAGGTCGCCTCGTCGAGGATCAGGATCTTCGGATCGCTGACCATCGTTCTGGCAAATGCGATCAGCTGCCTCTGTCCTGCGGACAGTCCCGCGCCGCGCTCACTCAGCTCAGTATCATAGCCCTTTTCAAGCTTCATGATAAAGTCATGTGCATTGACAGCTTTCGCTGCAGCCTCGATCTCTTCGTCGGTCGCATCGAGTCTTCCGTAACGGATATTTTCGCGGATCGTTCCCGTAAACAGGAAATTATCCTGTGTCATAACACCCAGGCGGCTTCGCAGGGATCCTAAAGAGATCTCGCGAAGATCCTTTCCGTCAAGCTTTACGCTTCCTTCCTGAACATCATAAAATCTCGAGATCAGATTGACGATCGTTGTCTTGCCGGCGCCCGTAGGTCCGACCAGAGCTATCGTCTCACCCGCATTTACGTGAAAGCTCACATCATGGAGCACATCGTCGTCATCATCATAGTGGAAGCTGACATGCTCAAAGTCGATCTCTCCGCGGATGTCCTCAAGTTCAACCGCATTTTCATCGTCATATATCTCGGGTTTTGTATCGAAAATCTCGAAAATACGCTCCGCACCGGCTATATTTGTGATCATCTGATTGTAATAGCTGCTCAGGTTCATAACCGGCTGCCAGAACATTCCGATATACGATCCGAATGCAATGAGTGTACCGACCGAAACATCTTCAACACCCACAACCTTTATCCCGACATAATACATTGCGATAAGTCCGGCCGCCCAGCATATGTCTATGACCGGTCCGAACAGATCGGACCAGTGGCAGGCCCTCACAAATGAATCGCAGTGCTCGTCGGTCAGCTTGTCAAATGTCTGCTGAGTCTCGTCTTCCGCATGAAAACTCTGGATAACACGTATTCCGGCGATATCTTCATGAAGAAAAGCATTCAGGTTTGAGCTCTTCTTTCTGAAATCCTGCCATCCCTTATGAGATCTCTTTTCGAGAAACATCACGCTGAGTACCATGACCGGAAGGCTGAAAAGTGAAGCAAGTCCGAGCCTCCAGTCCTTGATGACCATGATCGCGACTACGGCGATTATGGTGATCGCGTCGGGGATCAGCGTGGTCACGCTGTTTGAAAGTACATCCTTAAGTGATGTGACATCTCCCATAAGACGCGCAAGTATCTTACCTGTAGGTCTTCCGTCGAAAAACCCGAAGCCCAGTGTCTGGATATGCTCATAAAGCTGCTGCCTGATCTTCATCACTATCTCATTTGACATTTTTGCCATCAGATACATTCGCAGTTTTATCAGCAAAACCAGCAGAATATTCAGACCGGCGGCTGCCACGCAGAGTGTGATCAGCCCTTCGGTACTGCGTCCGATGATATGGACGTTGATCCCGCGTTCGATGATCAGCGGGTTTATTATTGATATAAATGTACTGACACCCATGATCAGAAGTACGATCGCGATCAGTCCTTTATAATCAAACAGGTAACGAAACAGTCTCGCAAGCGTCCGGGCTTTGCTGCGCTGTTCGAGCTGCTCGTCCTGTTTCGTAGCGTTTCGTGCCATTTCTTTGTCTCCTTTGTTCTGTTATTACATCACCGTCAGGGCTGTCCGAAAACCAGCCTCACGGGTGGGGCTGTCTTCGGACAGTCTCCGTTAGTCCCATATTTCGTCAGGCTCCGGCATGGGATTTCAGTTCACTTAAGAACTCTCCGTACTGGGCCATGTAGGTCTTGTAATAATATCCTTTCGCCGCAAGCAGAGTCTCGTGGTCTCCTCTTTCGGCGATCTTGCCGTTTTCAAGCACTATGATCTCATCCGCATGACGGACTGCCGAGATCCTGTGAGCGATTATCAGCTTGCTCAGGCCCTTCATCTCTCCGAGACGGGTCTGGACTTCATGTTCGGTTTCCATGTCAAGCGCAGATGTTGAATCATCGAGCACAAGAACAGATGCATGCTTCGCAAATGCCCTTGCCATGCTGATGCGCTGCTTCTGTCCGCCGGAAAGGCCGACTCCCCGTTCACCTATAACGGTTGCGGTTCCGTCCTCGAGCTTCTCTACAAATGCCTTGGCGCAGGCATTCTGAAGAGCTGTGTTTATATCATCCTCGGTTAGCATATCCTTCTTTCCGAGACGGATATTCTCTTCGATCGTATCAGAGAAGAGAAATACATCCTGCATTACGACAGCGGCGTTCTTTCTGACCGTTTCAAGCGGCAGATCGCGCAGATCTGTCCCGTTCAGGAGTATCCTGCCTTCATCGGGATCGTAGAAGCGGAGCATCATATTGATGATCGTGGTCTTTCCCGAACCGGTCGCTCCCATGATTCCGAGAGTTTTGCCGTTTTCCAGCCTGAAGGATACGTTATTGAGAATGCTCTTCCCTTCCCTGGTAAAGCTTACATTTTCAAAAACAATATCCTTAAAGCTTTCCGATCCCTGTCCGGCCATGACCGAAAGAGCCTTATTTTCAACTGTTTCGTTCTGCGAGG
>JAILIQ010000207.1 GCA_024695205.1 Lachnospiraceae bacterium | reverse complement strand
AGCTCATCCCGTTTTCCGCCTTCAAGTACCGCTTTTCTTGCTAGTTGTTATTGTTTTCTCCTCTATCCACTCCGCTATGGTATCAAGCAGAAGTCCCATATTGCCAACCTGACAATGATGATCCGCATTTTCTTCTTTTGTGAACAGCCTGCCCGTAACGCTGCTTGCATTGACGAGGGCATCGATCTGGTCCTGATAAAATACCGTATAGATATCCGCAGCTCCTGCCAGAACCAGCGTGTCCTGTGTGATAAGCTCCGATATCCTGCGTGTATTGTATTTCCTGATATGGTTAAAATACTCGCAGGGCGTATTAACATCTTCAAAGATAGCATAACCCTGCATTAAAAGCCATTTTGTAAAATATTTCTCATCGAATTTCTTATTGAGCCAACGCCATAAAAGATTCTTCGGATGACGAGTAAGATAATCAAATACTCTGCCGAAGCTTCCCATCTTGTTCAGGATCGCACCGTAAAAATCGTAGATCAGATCATACATGACAAGACGTGTGATCCTTTTATCATAAGCCGCAGCCCGGGTCGCTAAATACCCGCCTAAAGAAACACCGATAAGAGTTACATCATCAAGCCCGAAATGATCAAGTACCGCTCCTGTACAGTGTTCCCATTCGGGTGTCATCCTTGCGTCATAACGCATCAGAACCTCACCCTGACCCGGTCCTTCAAAAAAGTATACACTATATCCCCTGTCATAAAAATACGGGAGCATGGCGAGCAGATCCTGTGCAATGCTGTCATATCCGCCGTGGATCACTATCGTCCCTTTGCCGCCTTCACGCTCCGCGTGATAAACCGGCAGATAATAATCTTCAAACGGCACTCTTGTTACTCTCAGATATTGAAGCTGTCCGTAATAGATATTATACAGCTTCATGCATCTTTCGTACAGTACATGTTTCAGACTTTTGCCCTCAGCATTCTTTTCTCCGCTTAAAGTGTAGAACTGCGCCGCTCTGAAACATGTTGCCGCCTTTAACGGCTCGTTATCCTTTTCTGCATTTTCACCTGTTTCGATAAATATCGAGATCCATTTTTCAAAGCTGTCGATCCTGCTGCCGATGTCCATGAGTTCTTCCTTCGTGAAAACTCCGTAAGTATAAAACCTGTTAAGCTGGAAATTCAGCCCCTCATCCTCGTTGAATCTGAAATAACCTGCCTGAAACAATACTTTTTCGTTTGTCATGATTTTTTACCTCCATAAACCGAATATCGTTCTGTTAATTTAAAATATCATCATTTTTCCTTCTTGTCAAGAATTAAAAGAACGATATTCTGTTTATAAATCAGATAAACCCTCCATGTTGACAGTAAAAAAATATACCGTTCCCTTCTGACAAGCATGTCCGGGAACGGTTAATTATTTGCGAAACGAAGATCACTTCATCATTTCTTATTCTTTTCCAACTATGTACTACACGACAGGATCCACATGCCCATCGTGCAGTACATATCATTTGATGATATTCGTTATTACTTCTTACACTGTGCGGGTCTTTTAAGATATCCGTTATTACTTCATTAAGTGCATCCTGCTGTTCCTTGGGCAGAGTCAGCAGATCGGTAACATCATCCCCGGGAGCAAGATGCAGATACTTATCAAAAGGAGTATTTGAAAGTACAGATGCGCGCATTTCGCCCTCATCCGTCATGATCTGTCTTCTTTCCTTAACCGACTCCTTCCATTTTTCCAGTTCTCTTTGCCTGGCGGGATAATCAGCTCTTTTTCCTTCAAGATACTCCTGACACTGAAGCAGTTCTTCGTCTGTTTTTCGGGGTTTGCGTACATTGTTAAAAATAAAGATCTCAGAGTACGCATTTTCCTGTATTGACCAGGCCGGAGTATCACCAATGGTCTTTCCCTTCATCGAAGTCAGGTTCTGACTCAGCATATCCATTGCAAAAGCTTTTTCATCAAAACTTTTTTAAAAAGCAAAAGAATTTTTTCATCTTATTTTCAAATGCATTATATCATTTTCGGTATACGATTTAAACCTCTTCCCGGCCATTAAAACAACAGAAATATAAAAAAACTCCTTTCAAATAGGATTTCCTTCATTTCCACCGACAATTCCGGAGTATGCGGCTCCCTCATCCAGATCGAAGATCTCGGCGATCCCTGTTTTAAGCTCTAATTCTTTAAGCCTTCCGTGGGGATAGCAGATATTTTTATCCTTATCAAAACCGAGCACACGCCACTGGATTGCCCAGGTAAAAGGACCCCATGCATAAAAATCAATGTCCGAAAAATCGTCAAACCAATCCGTTCTTCCGTAATCAAAAGCCGTTCCGAATCCAAGATGATCCGCATATCTGTGTGCCATTAGCGCAAAGTCCTGTCTGCTGACCGGTTCATCCGGACAAAAAGTATCGGAACTGATCTTAGGATAACCAAAGCATATTTTATTATCCTCGCCCCATTTCACGGCATCGGCGTATGGGGCATCTTCAGATACATCAGTAAAATGTGACGAGCCCTCAACCGCAGGACTTCCCACGGCTTCATACAGTGCCAGGATCGCCTCCGCTCTGGTGGCAAATTTCTCATGATCCGAAAAACCGTCACTCGTATCGACCACACTGTCCGGCACATCTTCAGTTCCCTTATAATCACCGATTATCACAGTATCATCATCAAAGCATACGCAATGCCGCAGTTCATCAAACGGATCACTGCTGCCACCGTAATCGATCGTCATAGAGTAAACAAACCCCAGATTCTCGGTTTCATGTACATATTCTCCTTCCCGGTATGCCTTGCAAAGACGGCTGTTATTGCTGATGTCGATCGTATCGATGCTTGAGAGACCAAAAGCCAGAAGATAGTACAGCCTCGGATTGTGGGAAAGGTCCAGGTATTTCAGGTTCACGTCACACTCGCAGGCAAAATATGCAAGCTTGGGATTATGTGAAAGATCAATAGTGCGCAGCCCTGCATTATACCCGCAGACCAGTTCTGCAAGCTCAGGGTTATTGCTCACATCGATCTGTGTCAGATCGGTCCATGCGCAGTTGTAGTACTGAAGTCCCGGCAGACCGCTCACATCCACGTTACCGAGCCGTGGATTGTGCCAGATATCAAACCGCTTCAGGTTCGGATTGCCGGATACGTCTATCTCTTCCAGATCGTTATAGAATGCCGCCAGCTCGCAGAGAAGCGGATTGTTTGAAAGATCAAGAGATGTCAGCCCGCATCGACTGCAGAACAGATTCTCCAGCTTACTGTTCTGTGACAGATCGAGTGTTTTCAGCTTCGGATTGGAATTGCATTCCAGATACGCCATTTCGGGATTATTCCGGATATTGAGGGATTCCAGATCACAGTTGAAACAATACACCCATTCCAGCTCAGGGCAATCCGAAAAATCCAGAGACTTAAAATCATTAAAGGAGCACCATATTCCCTTAAGTCCGGGATTTCCCGAAAGGTCGAGTTCGGAAATGTGATTTCCCTTACACCAGAGACCTTTCAGTTCACGGAAATATTCAATCCCCTTAACCGAATAGATATTCATGTTTTCGCAGTGAACATTCCAGATAAGATCGATCTCCGCATCGCTCAAACAGCCGTCTCTATCCTCGTCAAAGGCTTCCCGGATATATTTTCTGAATCTCTTATCCGGAAAATGTGCCTTATCGATCCTAAGCATGCCCTGTGCGTCATCCGCAGTCGCATTTGTTACCTGAACAGCTTTGGACGACCTGCCCCAGGTCTTGTTCCCATCCGCATCTTTAGAACAGGCTTTCACTTTGTAGTATGTGCCGTTGGAATATGGATTCTTCTTATCGGTGATCTTAAGCCCGGTCGTATTCCCAAGCTTCACATACTTAGTCTCATCGGGAGTTTTCACATAGACACGGTATCCGTCCGCACCCGGAACCTTATTCCAGCTGATAACGGTCTGTCCTTTATTATTCTTCTCTGCAGATACGCCCGAAGGCGCCTCAGGTTTTGTTCCCGCTGACACAGAAACGGGCTTAAGGAACACTAAAGTCCCCATAAATATCAGAATACCGCACAGAAAAAAGATCGTTCGCTTTATCATTTTGACTACCGCACCTACCCAAATTTATAAAAATAATACTCCCCTATTTCTTTAAGCTTTTTGACATAAACAGCAGCAGATCGTCGTCATTGACACACGGCGCATACTGGTCAAGAACCTTATTTTGATACCATACTCCGCTCCCGTCCGGGATATATCCGCGTTTGACATATATCCGCTGGGCAGGCCCATAACCTGAGTGCAGACCTACAGCCAGAAAGACCATATCAGATATTTTTGCCGCTTCGGCTTCAGTCGCATCCAGCAGTTTGTTTCCGATCCCTTTGCCGTGAATGTCAAAGAAAACCGTCAGATCAACAATCTCCGGATAGTTCTGCCCTCCCCACGGTCCCTCCGAAGGATGAAGAACAAGCGTACACTGCCCCTTGACCTCGCCCTCATATTCGGCGATAAATACGATCCGTTCGCCGCTCTCCTGCTCTTTGTAATAGTTCTCGTAGTTTTCCAACTGCGGATGCCAGCCGTAGGACAGGTATGTGTCGTACAGGATCTTCGCATCTTCGGGCAGCATACTGCGGATCCTGATAGTTCCGTCATCATAGTATATTTTCATGTAATTACCCCTTTGTGAGAGATCAGAATACTTTATAATTTTTAAGTTCTGTTTCTTTGATCATCGTATCTGCAGACTTATCTGTATTATCATAAATATGCCCCAGATTTTCAGACAGCCCGTCCAGTTTTCTTTTTAAAAACTTTGCGCGCTCGATCAGATCAAGATCACCGCGTTCCCGAATGCGTCTCTCAAGTTCGGTTTCGGATGCGGTAAGAACAATATAATAAAGGTCCGAATTATATAAAGAAGCCAGATCTTTTACCATTTGTAATTCATCTTCAACGACATAGTCAATAATAACATCGATACCCTGCCTAAGTGCCCTCCCTGCGGTATAAATGATACAATCCCAGTTAAATTTCAGGATATCCTCCCACAGTACCTGATCTGAAGCTTCTCCGTCTACAAAGAAATCGCCTTTATTCTCCGGCTCTACGAATCCTGCATGAAAACTGTCTCCATGTATGACATAAACAGTCTTCCCCGTTTCATCAACCATATGTCCGGCATACGCATCGGTAAATGTAGATTTTCCGGCTCCGCACGGACCGGACACAACTATAATCCTGTTCATGTTCGTGAATCCTTTTATATTTTTTGTATAGTCTTCTCAAGGCTGTTTACCGGGTATTGGTTATGTTTTTTCCGGTCGGTTCCCGGGTATAATACTCCGACGATCCTTTGTACCGACCAATCGATCTTTTCGTTTTTTAATCCGAATATAACCCAGGACAGTTCACAGCATGATCCCGTTCACTACGGCGCGAACCCTGTGATGATGATAGAGTTCCTCATTGGGTCTCATATTGTGCATGTATGTAACGGCGAATCTGTCGACGGGATCCGCCTCGACCCAGATACCTGTCCCGCCGGTCCAGCCGAAATCACCGATATGTCCGTTATGCCCGTATTTCTGTGTGAGCAGTGTGCGGAATCCCAGTCCGTATCCGTAACCGGCCAGATAATCATTTTCAAAATCCTTCATCTGCACAGGACCGAGCTGGTTCTCATGCAGCATCGCAACTGTGCCGCTGCCCAGGAACTTACGACCCTTATAGGTTCCGCCGTTTGCCAGCATCTGCATGAAAACGGCAAAATCACGCGCACTTATGTACAGATTCGGACGGGCGCCTGCAGGCACCTTTTCCGGATCAAGATCCAGGAACCCCGACTCAGCCTCAAACTGTCCGGGTCCCTTCTTCGCGTAATTTGTGACAATGCGGTTCCTGTTAGACGGTCTTGCAAATGTATCGGCATCCTTTAGCTCCAGCGGACCGATGAGCCTGTCCACAAATACCTCTCTCAGGGGCTTTTCTTCAAAAGTTTCCACAAGTACTCCCGTGATCTCCGAACCGAATCCGTACAACCAGTGCGAGCCGGGCTCAAACATCACCGGAACCTCCGCCATCGCATGTACCTCCTGAGCGATCGTGGTCGGTCCATTCTTTAAGAGCTTCTCCATCTGCCTGCTCATCGCAGCCAGAGTGGGCGTCGTTGCTCCCGCCGATGGCATCATACAGTACGGCAGTCCGCACATCATGGCCACCGCATCGCGGACTGTGATCGGCTTCTCGAGCGGCTCCGTGTCAATATCGCCGTTCGGCTTCATGACATACTTCTGTGTATTCTTCCACTCAGGCAGATAATAATACAGCGGATCGCTGAAGAGGAACTTCCCCTCCTCATAGAGCATCCCGAGTATCGCGTACGTAAAGAGCTTCGTCGTGGATGCCTGACTGAACATGCTGTGCACGTCAACCTTCTTCCCCGAAGAAATATCCGCATACCCGGCCTCACCGTGGTATATCAGCTCATCTCCCTGCATGACCGCCACCGCACATCCGGGATTCGATCCCTCATCCACAAAGCGCTGCAGCAGATTGTCAAGTCTGGTAAAATCCTTCATTTTGTACCCCTCCTTTTTCGATCATTTAACATTTTCCGGCCACCCACAATTTCCAAACACTCCGTTCCACCGGAATACAGAGAACAGCCTGATATAGCCTGTTCTCTGTATTCCGGCATGACAATGCTTCTTCTCCGGTTCCATGTGAATTGACTGCACACGCGATAGCCGGCGTCATGGTCATCCGATCGGTCTTTAATATTTCTTAAAACCCGATTAATGATACAAGCTGAGATATCTCATTCTTTGCCCACTGAATGTCGTTGGAATCTTCGGGTTCGTTGTACTCTTTAAGAAGAGTAGTTATGATCAATTCCCATTCCGTTTTTGCATCCTCATATCTCCCGAGTTTCTTGTACAGAAAGGCTAACGAATAAAGCATATCTATTTTGTGAGGAGCAGTTTGAGCAATATAGGCATTCTTAAAGCATTCAATCGCGTTTTCATATTCGTTGATACGGTTATAACGTTCGCCCAGTTCATATTGACCGAGCCAATCATCTTTAGGAATTCTGTTCCAAATTTCTTTTGCTCCGTCCGGATTTCCTTTGGCCATTGAAACATCGCCAAGGAGTATATCCTTAATATATTTGTTTTCCCCGGTAAAATGCGCTACCCCGAGTAAAGCTTCTGCTTTGTCAAAGTATTTTTTGCTGACCATTGCCTCTATCAACATGCGATACAGATTGGTGTTGCCGGGAAACTTATGGG
>JAILIQ010000206.1 GCA_024695205.1 Lachnospiraceae bacterium | reverse complement strand
GATCAATGCGTTTAATATTGCCAGACACAGCGAAGCCGGCCATGATCTGATCCCGAATCTCTTCGATTCAAATGTTATCCGGATCTTAAAAAGTGATTCAGCCAGCGCTGTAACTCCCATTGCCACGAAAATGAAATCCGTGAACTCTTTGGGTTTTATCAGGACTATCGTTCCCATTATCGCAAGCACTATTCCGAATTCCAAGTCAAACTGGAAAGCCAGGCGGAACAGATCCTTTGAAAAATAACCAAGTATCTTTATCGCCCCAAACAGGACCAGTGCAAAACCCAAAGCATAGGTCAGCATCTCAGCCGAAACATTGGGGTTGATCACAAACATCAGACCCACCAGACAAAATACACATGACATCACGATATATCCTGTCTTTGCAATCCTTATCGGAGCTATACTTCGCATTCTCATAAGTTCATCTCCTTTCGATGATGCCATTCTATTACCTTTTTCCCGATAATAAAACGGACAGAAAAAAGCCCGTGTCCAAAATTCAGACACGGGCCCGGTTTTGCCTAAAACGATCAGGTCAAACTGTTCGGTTATTCATTTTTTTAACTGATCAATGATCTCTTAAGGAAGCACTGCTCTACGGATCACATCAGCTGCCTGAACATAGCGATAACATCATCGTAGGTCGCTTCTCTGGGATTGCCGGGGCAGCATGCGTCAGCAAGTGCATCCTTAGTCAGCTGGTCAAGATCTTCTTCACGGATCTTCTCATTCTTCTTCGGAATGCCTACATCCTCGCTCAGCTTGCGAACCGCATTGATCGCTGCATCCTTATATTCATCGGGGCTCATTGCATCAACGCCTTCAACGCCCATCGCACGTGCGATCTCGCGATATCTTTCACCGCAGAAATCGCGGTTGTACTCAAGAGTGATCGGAAGGAACATCGCACATGCAACACCGTGAGGAGTGTCATAATGTGCCGAAAGTGTATGTGCCATCGAATGATCGATACCAAGGCCTACATTTGAGAATCCCATTCCCGCAATGTACTGTGCAAGTGCCATGCCTTCGCGTCCGGCAGGCTCGTTCTTCACTGCACTGCGAAGATTCTGCGAGATAAGCCTGATCGCTTCGAGATGGAACATATCGGTAAGCTCCCAAGCAGCTTTCGTGGTATAGCCTTCGATCGCATGGGTAAGCGCATCCATACCTGTGGCAGCTGTAAGAGATGCGGGCATTGAGCTCATCATATCGGGATCTACGATCGCAACCGCAGGAATATCGTTGGTGTCAACGCACACGAACTTTCTCTCTTTTGCCGTATCGGTGATAACGTAGTTTATCGTAACTTCAGCAGCTGTTCCGGCAGTAGTGGGTACTGCGATCGTGGGAACCGCGTGGTTCTTGGTAGGCGAAACTCCTTCAAGCGAAACAACATCTTCAAATTCCGGGTTGGTAATGATGATTCCGATCGCCTTGGCTGTATCCATCGAGGATCCGCCGCCGATAGCGATAATGGAATCCGCACCGCATTCCCTGAAAGCCTTTACGCCGTTCTGAACATTTTCGATAGTGGGATTGGGCTTGATCTCACTGTAAATGGTGTATTTGATCCCGGCTTCGTCAAGAAGGGAAGTCACCTTGCCTGTAACACCGAATCTGATCAGATCCGGATCCGTTGCTACGAAAATATGCTTGTAACCGCCTCTTTGAACCTCGGGCACGATCTCCTTTATCGCTCCCGAACCGTGATACGATACTGTGTTAAGTACTATCCTGTTAGCCATGTAAAAAATACCTCCTTCAAAGTAAAAATATAGGGAAACCCTTGAATGATTATATCAGATAACGGCTGTATTTTCAAATATATCATCCGTCCCTTTCACCAGTCGCTGTCCCAGTCCGTTCCGCCCGAATCCCAGTCGTCCCAGCCCGAGTCCCAGTCATTATCCCAACTGCTGCTGCCCCAGTCATCATCGTCACTGCTCCACCACGAGCTGCTGCTGTCATTGTCATTGCTCCACCAGGAACTGCTGCTGTCATTGTAATCACTGCTCCATGATGAGTCGTTGTAATGATCATAACTCGAGGAAGAATTGTTATCATAATAACTGTTGTCATAATAATTGTTATCATCGTAATAATAATCCGATGAATAGCCGCCTCCCCCGCCATAGTAGCCGGATGAGCCTCCCGATCCGCCACTGATGGCTTTAATGATCACAATGATCACAATGATGATTATGATCGTACGGAATAATTTTCCTCCGCCGTTTCCCGATGATCCCCCAAAGCCGTTATTGCCTGATGCTGCACCGTTGCCATCCGTATATGATGCATTACGGGACTGAGGTTTTCCGTCGGGATAGATCCCCCGGTTATGACATTCATCGAGAAGCTTGGCAAATATCTCCCTGACCGCATGCTGCTCGTCCGGTCCTCTGTAGCGTTCCGCGCGTGAGCCGTCTGATTTGTTCTTATAAACGACATATTCGCTGCCATCCCTGTAGATACCGAATGCTTTCGCTTCCCGGCAGTCCTGTCCGATAAAGAAACGCATGCGCAAAAGAGGCATACCGCGCTCGGCACAGTATTCCTGCAGTTCCTCTATGGTTTTGGGATCAGTGACGGTTCGCGGCATGTCCACAACATACAGAGGGTTTGTCGCTCCGCAGTTCGGGCAGCTTTGATCGCTGCTTGTGATCGTTGACCCGCAGTACTCACATTTATTTGTACTTGCCATCTGTTTATAACCTCCGCTTCCGGGCCGGGAAATCTGCTGCCGGCTTATGGAAATATTAAAAACATGCGGACACTGTCATCCGATGCTTCTTTTTATAAGTTCTTCAGGCATCCCGCGATAAAGCCTGCAAAAACGTTCTATCTGGGCATGCACGTCAACTGCCGCTCCGGTATTAAGCCATTCTATGACTACCCCGAAGCATTCGCACCTGACAAATCTCTCGATCACTTCACGGTCAAGAGGATCGATCGTCCTGCCCTTTAAAAGTCCGTTGCAATAAGTTCCGACGATGCTGTCACATACCCTCCACAGGCTCTGTTCGAAAATATCCCTGTTGACCGAATTATATATATGAAATATCGCCTTTCTGTTACCTGCAGCGAAATCTATTGCAGCCTTCAATGCTGTTTCAATGGAATCTATATCCGGATATTCCGCAATGATCCTGTCCGCCTCTTCTATTACGATCTCTTCTATAAGAGCCGGAATATCCTGATAATGGTAATAAAATGAATTTCTGTTGATGCCGCATTTCTCGACGATCTGCTTAACCGTGATCTGGTTGAGCGGCATCTCATTCAACAGTTCGATGAATGTATCCTTTATCGCCTTTTGTGTAAGATTCGACAATTCGCTGCTCCTTTTGTTTCGTTTTTTTGCCGGCTGTTTTTTTCCAAAACCTCCCGGGCTTCTTTTTATACTGTTTATCCTGGAAAATTTCGGTTCTCATTTTCATGTACTGCCAGCCGGACTGTCCGAAAACCTTTCCAACCCGGCTCACAGCAGTGATTCGGTGAAATCACACTGCTTACCCGCGGATCTTTTTCTTAGCTTCTTCGAGAGTTTCGATCAGCCTGTCGCAGAATGCGTCAAACTCCGGATCTTCAACCTGATATTCGGGATGAGCAAGACAGTTGGCAATGACCTTTCTTACGCCCTGTTCAAATCTTACAGAGAATCTGAGACCGGGTACCGCATTTTTAAGCTTGGTATTGTCAAATACGACCGAATTCGCCTTATCGCCGAGAAGCGAACCGTTAAAGTCGTAATCGCTCACTTCCGCAAGATATTGGGAAGCTACATAATAAGGCTTATATTCCACACCAAGAGCATCGGCTATTGCCTGATAAATCTGATTCCAGGTAAGAGTCTCATCACATGTGATCTGGAATGCCTCACCGATCGCATGGGGATTACCCATCAGACCGATAAAGCCTTTGGCAAAGTCTTCATTATAAGTCATGGTCCATAATGATGTTCCGTCGCCGTGTACGATGACCGGCTTGCCTTCCATCATACGCTTTATCACCTGCCAGCTGCCCTTCGATCCGTGAACGCCCAACGGCACACTCCTGTCGTCATATGTATGGCTCGGACGGATGATCGTTACAGGGAAGCCCTCTTTTTCATATTTATCCATAAGGAAGCGTTCGCATAATATCTTGTTTCTCGAATATTCCCAATACGGATTCGCAAGGCTTGTACCCTCTGTTATGATATGACTGCTGCAGGGTTTGTTGTATGCCGAAGCGGAACTGATATACATAAACTGCTTTGTTTTGCCCTTAAAAAGCCTGTGGTCACGCTCAACCTGTGAGGGAACAAAGCCGATAAAATCGCAAACACAGTCAAAAGAAAGTCCTTCAAGCTTCGCTGCTGTATCAGCCTCATCACCGATATCGGCTGTGATCACTTTTACCCCTTCGGGAAGTTCACTCTGTCTCGAACCTCTGTTGAGCAGATAAAGTTCCCAGTCCGGATCAGCACTCAGTGCCCTCGTGATAGCCATTGAAATCGTGCCTGTTCCTCCGATAAATAATGCTTTCATATTCCTTCTCCTCCTTTTTGCATGTTCATACGCAGTCATATGGTCCAGTATTTGCCACCATTATGATTATAATCCATTTCCGACTTTTCTTCCATGTATTTTAATGTAAATCACAATATTTTAATGAATATCAGATATCATAAAAAACATATAATATTG
>JAILIQ010000131.1 GCA_024695205.1 Lachnospiraceae bacterium | reverse complement strand
AGGATTATCTTTCATTGTCAATAAGATTGCTTGACCATAATCATTATTTTTATTGAATAGGATTCGAAGCAGGCTTGTTACCTCCGCGTGGATATTTTTTGGGAGTAGCGGAAATCTTTTCGATCCCTACGATAGTTCGCTCGAAATCAGCTGCATTAATTTTTACTTCAATATTATCTGTTATTTTTCCACCAAGAATTTTCACAGCAGTGCCTGCCTGAGATATTTCTTCAGAAGCTTTCGCAGCTTTATAGGAATAAAAACAACCGCCTACCTTTACAAAAGGAATACAATATTCTACTAAAGTAGATAAATTGGAAACTGCCCTGCTTACACAGATGTCATATTGTTCCCTGTGATCAGTTTTAACTCCAAGTTCTTCCGCTCTTGCGTGGATGGCCGATACACCGGACAGGTTCAATCCTGTTATCACTTCATTTAAAAAAACAATCCTTTTATTCAACGAATCCAGAAGTGTCAGTTTAATATCAGGATACAATATCTTCAACGGAATACCGGGGAATCCTGCTCCGGTCCCAACATCTATAACGGTTTTCGAATTCAGGTCGACATATTTTCCGAGTATGGCACTGTCTATAAAATGTTTATCAACAACTTCTTCGAACTCGGTAATAGCAGTAAGATTCATCACCTTATTCTTTTCTACTAACATAGAATAAAATCGATATAACTGTTCCGCTTTATGATTATCGATAGTTAATCCATTGTTGCCAAATCTTTCTATAATATAGCTTATTTCCTTATTGATGTCTCCCATTGTTATGTAGTCCTTTTATTCTACTAATAACTTCATATGTCAAGATGATGAATTTTCCCAAGCAAAAACTGCATGTACAATAAAATTTCTTCAGAATGCATAAATTGTTCAGCTTGCCGAGCTCGTAAACTGCAGGCGCAAGAAAATACTGTTCAGCAAAGCAAAACGGTTCGCGTTTTCCCACTAAAAGAAAACTGCAATTGCGCAGAAAATTCTTCCGCAAGCCACACTGTTCAAGTTTCCCTACCTGGAAATTACAAGTGCAAAGAAAAGATCTCCTGTTGTAATCTTCGGTACCCCCATGCCAAACATTACTGCCGGGCATTATTCTTAACGAAACTATTTTTAATCATCGTATCTTTAAGAACGACAACTGTTCAGGTACACAACAAGTACATTTATATCTGCCGGTGAAACTCCTGATATACGAGATGCCTGACCGATGGAGGCCGGACGTATACTTTTGAGCTTCTGTCTTGCCTCGATTCGCAATGAAGGTACTTCATTGTAATCAATATTTTCGGGGATCAGTTTCTTTTCAAGCTTCTTAAACTGTTCAACCTGCTGGATCTGTCTGCTGATGTAACCTGAATATTTTATCTCAATACTAACCTGTTCACAGACATCCTCCGAAAGCCCGGTTCTGTTCTTATCTATCGGTGCGATCTTATAATAATCAAGCTCCGGACGACGCACCAGTTCAGCAAGACTGATACCTGTCGTAAGTTCTGTCGATCCATTATTTCTTAAAAATTCCTGTACGTCGGCACTTGATCCGACATAAGTATTTTCGAGTCTCGTAATCTCATTTTCTATCTGATTCTTCTTTTGTAGAACAGCATTGTATCTGTCTTCCGAAAGAAGTCCGACCTTATGTCCCTGTTCGTAAAGTCTTAAGTCAGCATTATCCTGACGCAGCAAGAGTCTGTATTCGGCCCTTGATGTCATCATCCTGTATGGTTCCTGCGTTTCCTTCGTTACAAGGTCGTCGATCAATACTCCGATATACGCATCTGAACGATCAAGGATCAGAGGCTCTTTTCCCAAAAGTTTCATTGCCGCATTAATCCCGGCGATGATCCCCTGTGCCGCAGCTTCCTCATAACCGGAGCTGCCGTTTGACTGACCTGCACTGAACAACCCGTCAATATCCTTGAATTCCAGCGTATGTTTCAACTGCGTGGCATTGATGCAGTCATATTCTATAGCATATGCATTCCTTACGATTATTGCGTTTTCAAGTCCGGGAACCGACCGATACATTCTGTACTGAACATCCTCAGGCAGACTGCTGGACATTCCCGAAAGATACATCTCATTGGTATCAAGTCCTTCGGGCTCTATAAATACCTGATGTCGGTCCTTATCAGCAAAACGCATGACCTTATCTTCTATCGAAGGGCAGTATCTGGGCCCGACACCCTCAATAACTCCGGAAAATAAAGGTGAACGATCTATATTGTCGCGAATGATCTCATGAGTTTTTTCATTCGTATATGTAAGCCAACAGCTTACCTGATCTCTTGCGATATCTTCGCTTTTATTCGTAAATGAAAATGGTACTATTTTCTCATCACCGAACTGTTCTTCCATTTTCGAAAAATCTATACTACGCTTGTCGATCCTGGCAGGGGTGCCGGTTTTGAAACGTCGTATCTCAATACCAAGATCTGTCAGTGACTGACTCAACCCGTTTGCAGCAGGAAGTCCGTTTGGTCCCGAATATGTACTTACCTCACCGGTAATACACCTTGCTTTTAAATAAACTCCGGTACAGATTATCGCGCAATCACACGGATATATACTTCCGGCTTTCGATCTTACTCCGGTAACGTGTCTCTTTTCAGTGAGATTATCTTCATTTACGGATGCATTTGTTATCCCGGACTCATCCCCGACAAGGATCTCGACTATCTCATCCTGTCTGATCACGAGATTGTCGGTATTTTCCATTGTATGACGCATCGCCGCGGTGTAATTTCTTTTATCGGCCTGTGCCCGCAACGAATGTACTGCCGGACCCTTCGAAGTGTTGAGCATTTTTGACTGGATAAAGGTTTTATCAATATTCTTGCCCATCTCACCGCCAAGTGCGTCGACCTCACGGACAAGATGCCCCTTCGAAGTTCCGCCAATATTCGGGTTACATGGCATCATTGCTATACTTTCAACACTTACCGTAAAAACTATCGTTTTCAGACCAAGTCTTGCGCAGGCCAGCGCAGCTTCACATCCGGCATGTCCGGCGCCGATCACGGCAACATCATACTTATCGTAAACCATTTTAACCTCCATGATACGAACGAAATGAGTATCTAAAAGAACAATATACCCTTTTCGTTATTTGCCCATACAGAATTCACTGAAAATCTTGTCGGCAAGTTCGTCTTCAACATGCTCTCCCGTTATCAGGCCGAGAGCTGTATAGGCATCCGAAAGATCTATGGTGTAGAAATCCTCACTTAATCCCTGCTCTATTGCCGCGCTGACATTTTCAAGACTCTTCGCCGCCTTATCAAGCAGTTCTTTTTGTCTCAGGTTGGAAATGTATATATTATCGTCCGAATCTATCTCTTCCTTAAAAAACATCTCAACGATACAGTTTTCAAGCTCTTCCATACCTTCTCCGGTCCTTGCCGAAATCTGTATTACGGGTATCACTCCCTCGGAAATGCTCTCTTTGTCGATATTTCCTTCATTTTCGGAAATGCTCTCTTTGTCGACATTTCTTTCATGATCGGAATTATTCCGGTCATACAGCATAGCTTTATGACCTGTTATTTTTTCGATCTCTTCCGGATAACGTTCCGTGTCATATTCACTGTCAACATCGCTTTTATTGAGCAGTACTATGGTTTTTATATTGCTTATCTCTTTAAGTTCTTCTGTTTCTTCGGAAGATATCCCATCTCTGGAAGAATCAACGACAAAGAGGATCAAATTGGCTTCTTCGGCTGCTTTTCTGGCTCTGTCAACGCCGATCTTCTCTATGATATCGTCGGTTTTTCGGATCCCGGCGGTATCCATTATATTTAATTTTATCTGATATCCGGCTCTTAAATCCTTATCCCAATATTGATCATTTTTATCTTTATTGCCTGCATCCCCGGTTTTTCCGCTTATGATGACGGATTCTGAAAGAATGTCCCTTGTCGTACCGGGAATATCTGTAACTATCGCTCTGTCCTGGCCGAGCAGCCGGTTCATAAGAGATGATTTACCGACATTCGGACTTCCGAGTATTACAGTATTAATGCCATTTTTAATAATTCTACCATTGTCGAATGAATTGATCAGTTTAAGGATTTCTTTATATACCTTTTCAACGGTTTCCGACAGTTCACCGGAAAAGCCGTCAAGACTGATATGTTCAGGATCGTCAAGCGCTGCCTCTATATATGCGGTTTTTGTAAGCAATTCATTTCTAAGTCCGGATATTTTATCACGGATATTGCCGTTAAGCTGCCTGAGCGAATTTTTTACGGCAGCTTCGGAATCCGATGCAATAAGATCACTTACCGCCTCCGCCTGTGAAAGATCGATCCTGCCGTTTAAAAATGCTCTTTTCGTAAATTCTCCGGGTTCTGCAAGTCTTGCACCCGCAGACATAACGGCCCGCAGCACATCTTTTGTTACCGTAATTCCGCCATGACAGTCTATTTCAACAATATCTTCTCTGGTGTATGTTGAAGGTGCCGCCATTTTTATAAGCAATACTTCATCGATCATTCTTCCGGATCCGGCTTCAACAATATGTCCGTAGCTGACCGTATAGGATTTCATATCCTTAACGGTGATCCCGGATTTCGAACGAAAGATCCTGTCTGCAATATCAAAAGCTTTATCACCGCTGATGCGTATAATACTGATCCCGGCAGCCTTAAGGCCTGTCGCTGTTGCAGTTATGGTATCGTTATTTATGTTCAGGCTCATACTTTTTTCCCTGTACCTGCCGGATACAGTAACTCGTTAACGGCAGGCATCTGTCATTCTTTGTCGTTCATCTATAAATGTTTAAATGCTTGTTATCAAGAAAGTTACTTTACTATTCACAGCCTCTTAAACATGAGCATATAACCTGTGAAGCAGGCTGTTTAGGCAAGAACAGTAAAGTTGTTCTCTATTGCTGAATGAGTAAGCAACGGGATGTGAATAGCAACAACAAAAGAGTACCACATAACAGCATTCAAAACAACCATCTATATCCTGTATTATCAAATAGGGGACCGGCGCCTACACGTCAGTCCCCTGTGAATTTAATTCTCTGAACCGGTATTGCCGGCTTCCTTATTCATGGCTGCAACCTTGGCAGCTGCCTTGCTCTCAAGATATTCTGCGTAATCCTTTTTGTAATCGGTACTGTAATCCTTGGTATCGGCACCGTATTTTTTATGGAATTCACGGCTGCTTATCTTCTTGTTACCGTTATTGCCGCGTCCGTAACCGTTGCCGCCTAAACGCTTCTGGCCGTTCCCGTTAAATCTGTTGTTACGCTTGTTCTCGTAATAAACACCCTTCTTCGGTGTTATGATAACCTTACGGTAAGGCTCTTCGCCTTCGCTGTGTGTTTCAACATATGTATCATTCTGAAGGGTTGAATGGATTATGCGTCTTTCGTAAGGATTCATGGGTTCAAGAGCAACAAGACGATGAGTCTTCTTTACTCTTGTTCCGATATTCTTTGCAAGATTTTCAAGTGTTTCCTTGCGTCTTGCCCTGTAATTCTCGGTATCGAGCTTGACCTTAAGATAGGTTCCGGCTTCCCTGCTTACAGCAAGAGATGCAAGATACTGAAGGGAATCAAGCGTCTGTCCGCGTTTTCCGATCAGGATGCCCATGTCTTCGCCATTGATCTGAACTTCGATCGTCTCGTTTTCGGCATCCATTTTTGCTGTTACTTCAGCTGAAAGACCCATGGCACCGAGAACGTCCTTTATAAATTTGACAACTCCCTCGCAGGGATCAAATGCCTTCATTGTTACTTTTATAACAGCAGGTTTCTTGTTTATCCCAAGAAAACCGGTGCTTCCTTCATCCACTACTTCGTAAATAACTTTATCTTCGGTTGTTTCTAATTCGGCAAGTGCCGCTGAAAGCGCTTCTTCAACGGATTTGCCGCTATATGTTTTCCAATCGTCCATTAATCGTTCTTTTCCTCCGTTATGGTATCTGCCGTCCCGGTCATTGTTTCTTCGGTATTTTCAATTTTTTCTTCGACAGCTGTAACATTCTCCGGAATTACATCCTTCTTTTCTTCCGGTTTTTTCTCGGGCTGTACGTCAAGACTGCGGGCAAGAAGATTGGCATTGGCCGCTATACTGCTGGCACTGTATGAAACGCTGCTGCGTTTATAATCTCCGCCGGATACGGATTTACGTTTGTTATTCTTCTTATAGGCAGTATTATCGAAATTATCGTCTGTTGAGTAAACCTTTGTAGCTGTCCTGGCTACACCGGCCATCTGATTTCCATAGGAAACCCCGAGACTTTCCTTCTTTTTGTTGGCTTTCTCCACGTTCTTCTCGATCATTTCATCAATGTCTGTCTTATCGAGATAGTTGTTGATGAAGATCGTCTGAAGTATGGTAAATATTGCTGATGCGATCCAGTATACACCTACACCGATAGGAAGCATTAAACAGAATACACCGGACATGATGGGCATGATAGTATTCATGCTCTTCATGGAATTGGCCATCGGATTGTCATCCGCAGCCTTCTGATTCTGGTTGGCATTGCTGTTGGCCATCGAGATACGTGTCTGAAGCATCTGTGTAACTACAGCAAGTACAGGAATTACCAGTGACGGTATATGTTTGAAGCTGGGTGTATCAAGAATGCTGAGTCCAAACAGGTTATGAGCATTGATGATACTGTCAACGGTACCCTGAAGTGAAGCCCTGAGCCCGCTGAACTGTGTAGTTTCAAAAAATGCCTGCCAGTTAGCTGTTGAAAACTTAGCCAGGATATCTATCAGTGAATTCTTATATTCTACAGAATCAGCCGCATAGGTTGACAGTGAATTTGCGATATTTAATCCGTTATCTGAAATAAAGCTTGCGATCAGATCCGAATGACCCGAAACTCCCTTGATCGCATCGGCTATGCTTCCGTACCAGTTTCCGACCTCTGTTACATAAGCAGGGATCGCATATATTACTCTGTAAAGAGCAAACATGATAGGTAAGCTGATCAGCAGAGGAAGACATCCTCCGACAGGACTTGTACCGTATTTTGAATATAATTCCTGTGTTTCGGCGTTCTGACGCCGCATCGATTCTTCGTCTCTCTTGCCCTTATACTTGTCCTGAATCTTCTTCAGTTCAGGAGCCATCTTTGAAGAGAGTCTTGTGTATTTCTGCTGCTTGATCGTAAGGGGCAGCATCAGCATCTTGATGACAAATGTAAATAAGAATATACAAAGGGCAATATTATGACTTCCGAAAAGTCCTACAAATTTGTAAATCGCATCAAGAATGACTCCCATAACCCAGGCAAAGGGCTTTAAAAAACCGGAAACCTGAGTCAAAAAAATGATGTTCAAAGAATTACCTCTCAATCTGCAATAATTGCCTTAGACCTAATTTGGATCTACGGAACAGGATCAAATCCTCCCTTCGAAAAAGGATGACACCTTAATATACGTTTTATCGCATAATAAGATCCTTTAACCGCTCCGTACTTTTCCAGAGCTTCAACTGCGTACTGTGAACAGGTGGGTATATAAATGCATACACTTCTTCCCTTTAAGGGAGATATATGTCGCTGATATATTCTGATCAAAAATATCAAAATCTTCTTCATATATCGATATTAACCTTTATGATCTTATGAAGCTTCGCCAGATGTATCAAAGCTTCGTTGACTTCACTGTATCCGGATTCCTTTATTCCTGTTCTTGCTATCACCACAATGTCCAAACCACTATTGAACATGCCGACATTGAGTCTGAACGACTCCCTTATCAGTCTGGTGATCCTGTGCCTTACAACGCTGTTTCCGACTTTCTTGCTTACAGCGATCCCAAGCCGGTTCTTATTCAGATCATTCTTCATCACATACATAACAAATGATCTGTTGGCATAGGATTTTCCGTTTTTAAAAACCCTGTTGAACTCTGTACTGTTTTTTAACGAATTTTTCAAAATAAACTCTGCACCGTTTAACCTGTTGGCGGGGAAAATCCACAGTAAACCGTATATTTGTTTACTGTGCCTGATTAACCCGTAAATACAGAACAAAAGGTCACATAAATGCGACCTTTAACTTCTATGCCGATAACTGATGTCTTCCCTTTGCTCTTCTTCTGGCTAAGACCTTTCTTCCGTTGGCAGTGCTCATTCTCTTACGAAATCCGTGTTCCATAGATCTCTGTCTTTTCTTGGGCTGAAATGTCATTTTCATGATCCTATACACCTCCTTTATTATAAAATAAAAATAATTAACTTAAATCTGTTAACATCCTCTAAAACAGGATTGTTGATAACTGTCCGGCAAATAGCCAAAATACAGACAGCATTACCATTATATTTACGAAACGCAATTTAGTCAAGTAAATTCTTCATTTTTTATATTTTTTTCCTTTTATTCAAAGATATTCACATTTTTATGTTGATATGTTGATAAATTTGTGTTGATAACATGTTCATAACTGCCAGATAAGATGGAACACCCACTCAGTATTTTCAAAATTAATTATTATCCACAGTATTATACAGTGAAATATCTTTAAAACCTGCCTTCAGTGACGGTTTTAAGCTGTACAGATTATAAGAAGTCATCCCGGTAACAGACAGTTTATTTAAGATCAACGAAGCTGCTCCCTATAGCCTAAGGATGAATATGAGGTGTGAACAGCAACCACACAGTTCCCCTATATATAATAAGTAAGAAAGTATATCATAAATGCCTTGAAAAACGCTTTTAAATAGGTTAAAATGATATTGTGTGCCTTTTTGGTCATAATCAGGCTTTAAAAGCCGTTTAAAGGGCATTCTCATCATTTTTGGACAACATGGAGAAACATTGTTATGAAAGATCTTATAATATCAAAATGGGACAGTATTCTGGAGTTTTTAAGAACCCAGTATGACATTACACAGATAAGCTTCAATATGTGGCTTAAAAATCTTAAATGCCGAGATGTTGTCGATGATAAGGTTATCCTTTATTTTGAAGATCCGAACATGAGATCAAACATTTCATTTATTCAAAATAAATATTCAAATTATATCAAGGCTGCCATAGCCGAAGTAATAGATACTGAGATCGCCGACATAGAAATAACCGTTGACAGGCAGGAAGAATCGGGCTCAAAGCAGCCTGTTGAAAAGAAAACAGTCAATACCGGCAGTAACAATCAGGGAATCTCGCTTAATCCCGATTATACATTTGATAATTTCGTCGTAAGCCGGAATTCACAGATGGTTTATGCGGCTGCTCTGAAGGTTTCGGAAGCTCCGGGTGAGATCTACAATCCTCTTTATATTTACGGGGATCCGGGACTCGGCAAAACCCACCTTATGCATTCGATAGCCCATTACATTACAGAGAATACACCTGATCTTAAAGTAATGTATGTTACAAGCGAGACATTCACCAACGAACTGATAGATTCGATCAGACACGGAACGATAACACCTACCGACTTTAGAAACAAATATCGTAATATCGACGTGCTCCTTATCGATGATATCCAGTTTATAATAGGAAAAGAAAGCACACAGGAAGAGTTTTTCCACACTTTCAACTATCTGTATGAAGCCAAGAAACAGATAGTGCTTTCATCCGATAAACCTCCTAAAGATTTTAACAAGCTTGAAGACAGGCTTCGTTCAAGATTTGAATGCGGACTTCTGGTTGATATCACATCTCCGGATTATGAGACCAAGATGGCCATTCTTAAGAAAAAGCTTGAAATAAAGCAATCCGAAAGTGCCAGTCCCATAATCGTCGATGATGAGGTCCTTTCATTTATTGCAAAGAGCATCACGATCAACATAAGGCAGCTTGAGGGAGCCCTCACCAAGCTGATCGCATTATCGAAGCTCAATCATGTTCCGATCAATCTCGAACTTGCCGAATATGCTCTCAGGGATATAGTTTTTCCTGACCGGAACAAGACCATTACGCCTGAATTTATAATCGCCGTGGTTGCGGAGCATTACAATATCAGTGTTGAAGAGATAATGTCCCAGAAAAGGGATAAGGTTATATCCGTTCCTAGGCAGATAGCGATGTACATTACCAGAAAATACACCAATCTGTCCCAGACCGAGATCGCTGAAGCATTTAAACGTGATCATGCCACAGTTATCCACGCGATCAAGAAGATACAATCAGACTTATCAACAAATCCCGACATTGAAGCCAAGGTCAATGTCATAGTCAAGAAACTTAACATTACCGAATGATCGCATATGCTCACATTATCGAGATTTTAATCAACACCGAAAATCGTCGCAAATGCCTGTAAACAACGCACTTTCAGTACTTATGAACTTATTAACCGTGCCTAATACTATTATATAAAATATATTATATTTTCTTTAAGGAGGATCTTTAAAATGAAAGTCATCTGTTCAAAAGTCAATCTTCTCTCAGGTATCAACATTGTCTTAAAGGCAGTTCCCGTAAAAACTACCATGAGCGTACTTGAGTGCATTCTCATCAAGGTTGAAAATGACAGGATCATGCTTGAAAGCAATGATATGGAGCTTGCAATAGAAACAGTCGTTGAGGGAGAGATCATAGAAGAAGGCTGCATTGCGATAAATGCCAAATATTTTTCCGAGATCGTAAGAAAGCTTCCCGACAGTGACGTTACCATTGAAACAGATTCTTCTTTAAATACTCATATTGACTGCGACAATGTCAATTACAATATTCCGGCCAAGGACGGAGATGAATTTCCGGCACTTCCCACTATCGAGAAGGATAAAAAGATCACTCTGTCAGAGCTTACTTTAAAGGATATCATCAGACAGACGGTATTTTCCATTTCCGACAATGAAAACAATATAATAATGACCGGTGAGCTGTTTGAGATAACCGGCAACAAAATGAGAGTAGTAGCTCTTGACGGCCACAGGATCGCCGTTCGCAGAGTTGAACTCAGGGAAAACTACGGTAATTACAAGGTTATCGTTCCCGGAAAAGCCCTGAGCGAGA
>JAILIQ010000107.1 GCA_024695205.1 Lachnospiraceae bacterium | reverse complement strand
TATATATCCGCAGACAAGCCTTGCGCTCTGGTTTTTAACAAGCTCACGGCGGTAGGCACGTTTCCCGGCAAGTTCGTCACTTGCCGAAGGGTTCATGATGATCACGGCACCTGCGGTAACATGCGCCCCGCTCGGGGGCTGCGGCATCCACAGATCCTCACAGATCTCAAGTGCTATCTTCAGATACGGTATCTCTTTATTTTCAAAAATGATGTTCATTCCGAACGGAACATCTTCATTTCCGAGCCTGATACGTCTTACATCGCGCTGTCCGCGCATAAAATGTCTAGACTCATAATACTCCGCATAGCTCGGGAGAAAATGCTTCGGAACGATACCGAGTATATGTCCGTCGCTTATTGCAGCCGCACATATATACAGTTTGGAATTAAACTGCAGCGGAAGACTGACCACCGTAAATACATCAAGCCCTTCCGTAGCCTTTGCGATCCTCAGTAAAGCCGCTTTTGCCTCATTTAAGAGTATATCCTGCAACACCAGATCGCCGATCGTATATCCCGTTATGCACATCTCCGGAAAACACAGCAGCTTCACGCCGCGTTCACCGGCTTCCCTGATCATTGCGATGATCGTTTCGCTGTTGGCCTGACAGTCTCCGAGCCTGATCTTGGGTGTGGCCGCAGCCACTTTGATGAATCCGTCTCTCATCGTGTTAACCTCATAGTTATAGTTCTTAAACCGCAAAAAAAGAAATAGGCACGCTTGCGGATGGACTTCCCGTGGTTCTTACTTTGCCTTCGCGAACATTATAACACATTCGTGGATGAAAAAAAAGAGGTCGATTTTATCGACCTCTTCAAATGTGTACCCAAAGTGCCGCCCCGCTTTTTGAGTCCTAGCACAAAAGCCAGGTGGGTGTCCTCATATGAGCTTCTGTCTTCCACTGACAAAGGAGGCCTGACATAGACTCATGGATATTGGATTCCCGTTTTAAGAGATGTAGGTTCAAAAATGCGAGGTTGTCGCACACCCCAGGATACCGCATGCGTAAACGGATACGGTGTCGGTTTGGTGCGAACCGATCTTTTATATTGTAAATACATTCTACTATATTTTCTAAAAAATGGCAAGTCTTTTGATGAATTTTCTAAATAATTGTCACTGTAAAACCTGACGGTCCGGTATTATCCCAGATTATCCTGTAGACTGTTTTTTCCGTTCCTTCATGGTCACGGAAGATCTCGGGGACAATATTTATCATTCCGCAAGTCATCTTAGGCGTCACCTCGCAGGAATGCTTTTTCCCGTTAAGGACTATCCTGTCTCCCCGGATCACGGGTCTTATCCCGGTCACAAGATTTTCGGTGATCATTACGGTCCCGTATGCACCGGCCGGAAGCGTTGAGTATTCCTTTTTACCGGCTAAATTACCGGGTGAGCCACTCCCGCCTGCTTCCGTGCACCCATTTACGGACGATATCACATCGCAAATCTCTAATGATTCGGATTGGGTATCATATTCAAGAGTTCTTGTAAGCTTTTCTTCCAATCCGTAAGCTCTTCCGATCGAAGCGGTCACAGTGACCCTGTTGCCGGATATCACGGTTTCAAAGCTGTCGCAGGCCGCATCCGCTCCGGCTGACTGTTCGGCATTTCCGATCAGCGGCACATTGTGGCCTAGTGATCTGTTGCACAGTATCCCGTATCTGCCGTTACCGAAATAATCGGCCGTGTATTCTCCCGCTCCGAGATCTTCAAGGAATACCTCATCTCCCACAACATACATAAACGACCCAACATCGTTATGGTTGTGCGGTTCTGCATTATTACCGGCTTTGAATGCCAATCCTCCTCCGCTTTTCCCCCTGGCGCACATCTGCTGGGATTCAGGAAATATATAAAAATCCTTTCCTCCGGATATCCGGCGGGTTTCGAGTATTTGTGCGGTCACGAATATCTGTTGGCTTTCCGTCATATGTGCGGTTTGGGCTGTATGCTGGTTTTCTGGTCTCTTGGCGGTTTGGGCTGTATGTTGGTTTTCTGTCCTCCTGGCGATTTGGGCTGTCTGGCGTGTTTCAGGTATCTGCGCGGACCCCTGCATCAGCAGATCGGTATCTTCGGCTGCATCCCAGGTCCAATCCAAGTCACGGCTTATCATCATGTATCTGTAGCATGCGTCACTGTCAAAGCGCGCAGCGGCATCAAGCCCGGGTATCCCCCGACAGCCCGTCTTTTCAGCAAGATAAAGCATGAGTCCGAGTCTGTATTTTTCCCGGCTGCCCGAATCAGAAAAACTTACGGTCCTTCCCGATGGAAAGAAACATGCGCATGCGGCTTCGGTGATGCTCTTAAGTCTCTCAACGGGAATATCCGCACCGATAAGCTCCATAAAAGCCGTATAAAAGCTCATTCCGTAAGTAAAATATCCTATTCCTTCAAGGCAGACTCCGTCATTCTTAAATCCGAGCAGATAGTTGTCGAGGTTTTTCCTGCATCTGTCGATGATCCCCTCAAAAAATCCCTCTGCCGGCCTTAACGGAACATTTTTATGTCGTGAATACAGTTTTGACATAAAAAAAGCGGCGCTTCCGACCGAGCCGTTGCAGACAGCGTTCCAGTTATCCCGGCTTTTTTCCCATCCTGCATACGGGATTTTCTGTGAAAAAGGGATCATGACCCTTTCCATTACCGCAGTCATGCATTTTTGAATGACTTCTTCGGACAGTACATTTCCTGCCCTGTATATGATCTCTGCAAGGCTGTGTGATGTTTCCGCAGCAAACAGATCTATGGTATGTTCCTTATCTTCGCTCTTTATGTTGACATGCGGAGGAAGTGCCCAGTATGTTTCAGTGCAGATTTCGGACAATATCCGTGAAAGGTGATCTGCATCCTGCACGAGTCCAAGCCCGGTCAGCACAGCAAAAACCGTCAGTCTCTTCCGTCGTTCGAAATAAACATTTTCATAGGGCAGACGTTTTCCGGTCAGAAAATAATCCTCAAACAGTTCCTCCGTCAGGTCCGGTATTGGCTGTTTTTCAAGCTCACGCGCACAGTCTGCAAGGTCTTGTATGCAACCCTGCCGCCATTTAGTTATCGCACTGTAATCTCTGTTCACAGATCATTCTTCCTCAAATACTTCATCGAATACAAATATGAATTCCGTTCCTTTTCCCTGCTCGCTTCTGACACTGATAGTCCCACCGTGTTTTAAGGCGATATATTTGGCTATCGACAGCCCGAGTCCGGTACCCGTCGCATTCATGCGCAGCTTGGACTTGTAAAACTTTTCGAAAATGTAGGGCAGCTCTTCCTCGGAAATGCCGACTCCCTCATCTTTTATGCTTACACGGACCTTCCGGTCTTCTTCAGAGGAAATGGTAACATATATCTGAGAGCCTTCGTGAGAGAATTTGACAGCATTGTCGAAAATGACCATGAACATCTGATTCAAACGGTCATAGTCGCCCATGATCATGTAAATG
>JAILIQ010000053.1 GCA_024695205.1 Lachnospiraceae bacterium | reverse complement strand
GGTGTTCCTGGCATTTTTTTGCCAGTTCGGAGCCCTCGTTATACAGTTTTATAGATTCATCGAGAGAGGCGTTTTTATCCGATAGTTTATTGTTGATTTCCTCTAATCTGCTTAAAGCTTCATCAATGTTGAATTCTTTGTTCTCTTCCATAGCCGTATCCCTCCTTACGCTCCGATAATATCAATTACAGTTGTTTTGATCTGTCCATCGTGGATCCTGATCGATACCTCATCACCAACGCCTACATCATTTATGCTCATAACAGGATCATCACCGCTTGTGATATATCCAAATCCATGTATCAGTTTGGCCGTTGGTGATAAGCCGTTCAATTGCGCAACAAGAACTCTGTACTTGTTTTTCTTTGTCTCATATATCATTCCTATCTTGTTTCTGAGACCGTCTGACAGCACCTGGAACCTGTTTTTCTTTGTATCATATATCACTACGATCTTGTCTCTGATGCCATCTGACAACACCTGCAGTTTGTCTTTTTTCTCTTTCAGCACACGAGCCGGATCATTCCCTTCCAGCTTTGCTTTCTGCGTATCCAGCCGGCTCTTGCGTTTTTGGAAATTACTGCGCATATTATCCGTAATTCCCTTTTTCAGCTGCTTTACTCTGTGCAAAGTCGCCATAACATCCGGAATAGAATCTTCCGCAGCTTCAGACGGAGTTGCCGCTCTATGGTCGGAAACATAGTCTATCAACGACGTGTTCCCTTCATGTCCTACCGCCGACACGATAGGAGTATTTGCATCATACACTGCCCTGACTACATTTTCATCATTAAATGCAGCCAATTCCTCATCCGACCCTCCTCCGCGTCCGACTATTATCGTATCGAGGCCCAGCACATCGAGCGCTTTGATCCCCGCAACGATCGTCCTCACAGCATTCTGTCCCTGAACATTAACATGGTATAGGATCAGTTGAACGAACGGATTTCTCTTCTTTGCAACCTTTTGGATGTCCTGTATGGCCTGGCCCCCTTTGGAGGTTACTATGCCTACACGTGTCGGAAATTTGGGAATGGGTTTCTTATGATCCGGATCAAATAAACCTTCCTCCTCCAGTTGTTTCTTTAATTGTGAATACTTAAGAAACGCCTGGCCGGCTCCTATGTCCGCGATCTGGGTGACACGCAGCCTGCTGGACCCAATTTTGTCATAAAACTCTACGTTTCCTATTATCGCGACTTCCTTTTTGGATTCAAATTTGAATTTCAGGATCCTGGCAGCATCGAATTTCCATATCACACACGAAAGAAGTGCATTTTCATCTTTTATTTGAAAATAATAGTTCCCATTGTTAACGCCTTGGAAACCGGTCACTTCACCTCTTACAAGTATTGATCTGAGCTGAGGGGTACGTCTAAACTGCCTGCTTATCTCTTCGCTTACTTGGGTGACCGTTTTATATTCCGAATAAGGATCATTCTCAGTTGCAGAGGTGGCATCTTCAGTTGTAGAGGTATCATGCTCAGTTGCATTTTCAGAGGGATGATCCTCATTTATAGAATTCTCGGACATATCTGTCTCCTCAGCACTTTCTGTCGCCCTCTGATCATCCGCAGCGGCTTCTTCACGATACCAATTTCGTAATCCATCATTTAGTTCTTCGCAATACCAAAACTTGCCTTGACCATTCCATCTGGCTCCGTATGCTTTTGCTTCTTCTTTTTCTGTGTAAGGTACATTTAGTCTATACATCAATTTTCCCTTCTGTATCAGTAAGACCGATCTCGCAGCTGCAGACAACCGGTAAGCGGTGCTGATATAAGAGCATTATACCGCGGCCGGCGATTCTTTACAACACATCCGATTGCTCTGTAGTAGAGTAGAAATGCTCCCCCGGAAATCCGATCAGTGATCGAAATCTTCCGGGGGGAGTCGTTTCTACCGCAGATCACGAGGCGGCTTCCCGGGGGATATAATCCCTATCCCAGTCAGCGACAAACCGGTAGTATTCCCGGCCTTTCGGGGACGTGACCTTCTGCAGATGTCCGTCATGGCACCTTCCGTTCTCCGCATTTTCTACTCTCAGCATCTCTCCGACAAGAAGTTTATCTACCTCCTCGTCTGTGAAATAATGGCCTGCGAATTTTCGCTTGAAGGCGACAGTAGTGCCACGAAAGCTGCCTCTTGCATATATGTATTGATATTCAAGCGGGCCGGTTGTGTTGTTATTCATTTCGGTTACATTGTTATTCTCTTCGATATTTTCTTCGATCATCTTGTTATTCTTTTCGGTTGTGTTATTCATATCTGATACCTCCGTATTTTGTGAGTCAACCTTATGTTGTAAGTTTTTGAAGCGATATCGGGTGACCCGCATAACCGCAGGCCACCCCCATCCGACAGCATGACTGCACCTCAGCGCTCTGCGCCGACCTCAATCTCATCAATCTCATCGTCTACTTCATGCACGGCCGCCTCGTAATCGTTGGTTGTGCTGTAGGGCGTGATCTTCTGCACGAGCTGTGCTCTTTCACCGGCCGTGATCAGGTAGATCTTGTCGATTGGCATCGCGTAGATCGTCTCCACCGTCTTCATAGCGCGGCTTGCGATATAGTCT
>JAILIQ010000042.1 GCA_024695205.1 Lachnospiraceae bacterium | reverse complement strand
TGACCCCGTCCCCGTGGCTCATTTTGCCGGGAAGTTCGCGCGGGCGCCTGTAAGCCCTTCCGCTTCCACCTTCAGGGTCAGGCTGCCTCCTTCGTAACCCGACCGGATCACGGCAAGCGCTCTGCCGTTAAATGTGGTTGTTTCGCCGTCGGTATAGTCCTCCTGCGTCACGGGATTGCCGGATCCGAAGGCGGCGAGCTTTCCGCAGCCCTCAACGGTCGCCTTTAGGCATACCCCGGCATCGGGAACCGGGCGTCCTTCACTGTCAACAACCTCTGCCGCTGCAAATATCACATCGTGTCCGTCAGCGCACATACAGTCTTTTTCCGCTGTAATGCGGATCGCTGCCGCCGGGCCGGTTGTTTCGATAAATGTCCTGCTTACTTCTTTTCCGCCGGTATAACTTACGGCTTCGACCTTTCCGGGCTGATATGCCGTCTCGAATCTTACGCTCCGGGGCAGCGGTCTTTCGGACGAAACCTTCTTTCTTCCCGCCGGTACTCCGTTGACCAGTATCTCGACCTCTTCTGCCGCCGAAAATACGACCAGTTCTACAGGTTTCCCCTCATAACCGCCGTAATTCCAGTTTGCCTTCATTTCCGGGAATCCCCACGGACTGATCAGTTCTGTTTTTCCGTGATCGGACGGATGGACCGAATACAGATAAGTGGCTGTATTTCCCCATACAACGCTCCTGTATGCCCCCTGCGGCCGCATCAGACCGGTAATATCAAAATCGGCATCATTGGCGGTCCTCCAGGGAAAATGTGACGATTCTTGCGGCATCAGACCCCAGGGGCCCTTCTTCAGATACGGATCGTCAGGCTCAAAGAACGCTGATTTTCCTATTCCCGCTTCTCCGAGATAATCCCACGCAGTCCACGTAAAGTCCCCGATAATGTACGGATGTTTTTCCACAAGAGGCCATCTGAATCCGATCTCCTTCGGGAAATTCTCGGATCCGAGGATCACCCTGTCGGGGAACAGTTCATGGTCGTGCTCGTAGAGATCTTCCATGTAGTTGTATCCGACTATGTCCATTCCGTTTGTGAACGGCTCGGTCCCGACTTCCCACAGGTTACTTGAAATATCCCCTGCCGCATTCTGCTGCCAGTTCTGCGTTTTCGCAAATTTATCGTCCAGTCCGCTCCAGAATGAACATATCCCGTTGCTGACAGGCCGCGTCCCATCAAGCCTGCGGATCGCAGTTGCAAGCTGTGTGGCCCTTTCGTAGCCGTCCGCAAGCCCTCCGCGTTCGGGTATCTCATTGCCGGTAGACCACATAATGACCGAAGGATGCGATCTGTCCCTCTTCACAAAAGCTGTAAGATCCTTTTCCCAGTCATTTAAGAAAAACTGATGATAATCGCCGCCGCGTTTACCGATGAACCATGCGTCAAAGGCTTCATCGAAAACATACATACCGACCCTGTCGCATGCCTCTATAAGGGCTGCCGAAGGCGGATTATGCGCCGTACGGACCGCGTTGAAGCCTACCTCCTTAAGTTTTCGTATCTTTCTTTCTTCGATCGGGGTCATTGTTACGGTTCCGAGCAGACCGTTGTCATGATGCAGACATCCGCCTTTGAGCTTGACGGTTTTGCCGTTTATCCTGAGTCCGCGCACGGAATCCGCGGTGACGGTGCGTATTCCGAACAGTGTCTGTGCTTCATCTTCGGTAACATCGGCTGCTTCGGAAAGCGCAATATGAGTGCGGTATTCTCCTAAATCCCTGACAACCGCCTTTACCCTGTAAAGATTCGGGTTTTCCGCATCCCAAAGCATCGGATCTTTAACATTTACCGGCATCACAGCTGTCTGAGTCTTCCCGTGCCCGACAAATATCACGTGCTCGGTACCGGCAACCGCTTCTTCGCTTCCTTCCGGAAACAGCGACAGACAGACCCCGGCCATCCTGTTTACGGTACCGGTATTTCCGATCTCTACACGTGCCTCAAGAAAAGCATATCCGTCGGAAATCTCTTTTGTATAAACAAATAAACCGTCGGGCACCACATGTACCTTCGGTCCGTGTGCGAGCTTTACTCCGCGATACAGGCCCGAACCGGTATACCAGCGGGAATTCGGCTGCATGCTTGTATTAACGTTCACCGTGATGCGGTTTTCCTCACCGAAAGTCACATAATCCGTCAGATCAACGTAAAACGGTGCATATCCGTAATGACACTGCGCGACCCTGCTGCCGTTGATATCGACTGTCGCGTTCATCATCGCACCGTCGAACTGCAGCCCGACACAGTCATTTTCCCACTCCTTCGGGAAATAAACATATTTTGTATAATTTGACAGACCGCCTGTAAAATAGCCGGAATCCGGGCCCGCAGGCGCATTTTCCGACACAGGCGTCCCGATCATTCCGTCATGTGGCAGATTAACCTCCTCTCCGGGATCCGACTCCAGCATTCCCACAGAATCAAGATATCCTCTTCTGAATGTCCATTTCTCATCAAGTGCGGTAAACAGCATATCAATATCCCCCGATCATATATTTGCAAGAACACAGTGCATGATCTGCATCGTCATGCACTGCAATTATAACCGAATAAAAACAAAATTAAAATGTATTATATTTGAAACCGCATTGAATGAAAACAGTTGACAGTAACCAAACAAAAGTCCTAATATTAAAATGGATTATTTTAATAAATCGCAGTTTGACCGATATTTTCATAATCATAAATAAGATCAAAGAGGTGATCATATCTTGACAAACCAGAAAATATACAAAAAGATCAAGAAATCCGGAGTGGCGGGTTCTCTCATCCTTTTCCTTATCATGTGGCTTCTGACTGTCGGAGTAATCGTGTTTTCCGCATACAGATTTGCGGAATATGTCCGGGATACCAAGCTGAATACCGAATACGACGCAGCTTCCTATATTGACCGGCTGTATGAAGAAGGTCTCGAAGCCGGTATGGATACCGATACATTGTACCGTTTGCTCGAGACGAACGGACGCGATTATCTGATCACCGATACCGAGGACAATGTCCTGCATGTTTTCGGAGAAGATACACACAGTCCGGAAGCCCATCCGGTCCGCATAGCCTTATTTTCAAGACAGATCATCGTTTATACGGATGCCGAAAAACCTTATGTCCGCCCCGATGCAAAAGGTCAGCTGACCATTGATTTCAGGACTCTCCGGGAACTGATACAGGCCAACGATCTGATATCGTTCTCCACAAACCGCCCGGATAATCTCCCCGAAGATGACATGGATCCGCTCGAATCCCGTTTCCGTAAGAATATCCATGATCTTGATGCCCGTACCGACGGTCTGATAACCTATTACACGCATTCGGAAAACGGCAGTAACGAGCGTTTCATTGAGCTTCCTTTCTGGATAGCGTTCAATACCGGATCCGGTGCCGGCCGGCTTATCATAAAATCATGGTTTTCCATTAATGTACGGGATCTTATCCTGCTCGGTGAGATCACGGCCGCTCTGTTCGTGCTTGTGATCGCGATAATGCTTTATTCCCTGATCAGCCTTGTTCGCACGTTCAGACGTCAGAAACGCATAGTCAATTATTTCTTTACGGATCCCATAACCGGCGGAAACAACTGGATGTGGTATCAGATCAAGGGTGACCAGCTGTTGAAAAAATGGCACAATCGCAGCAACAATTATGCCGTCGTCAACCTCGTCATGGTCAATTATTCCAATTACTGCGTATGCCATACGGTAGCCAGCGGCGAGCGGCTCCTGAGTCTTATCTATGCCGAGATCAAAAAAAGCCTGAATAAAAAGGAAATGTGTGCTCATAACACTTCCGCAAGCTACGCCATGATCCTCAGATACGAGGATGCAAACGAACTGAAGGCGCGTATCGCCGCATTGATCAGCCGTCTTGAAACGATCGAACCCGATCACAGGTTCAATTTTCAGGCAGGTATCAGCCTGATCGATACAGTACTCGATGAGAATGATAAGCCCGTAAGACGCAAAAATGTCAACATTCAGGATGAATTCAGCAATGCAGGCACCGCCAGAGCTTCATTATCCGACTCCGACGAATCAGGTATCGCATTTTTTGATGATAAGATAGTTGAGGACCAGAGATGGCTTGACAGGGTTCAGGAAAAACAGGCTCAGGCTGTTGCAAATGAAGAATTCCTTGTATATTACCAGCCCAAATACGATCCCCGCACGAGTGAGCTCAGAGGCGCCGAAGCTCTTATCCGCTGGCAGTCTCCCGATTTCGGTTTCGTTGCTCCCAACAGATTCATTCCGATATTTGAGAAGAATGGCTTTATTACCGAGATCGACCACTACATGCTTTCCCATGTTGCCCGCGATCAGCGCAGATGGCTTGATGCCGGTTACAAATGTGTTCCCGTATCCGTCAATGTTTCAAGAGCTCATTTCATCGAAAATGACCTTGCCGAACAGATCCGGGATATCGTGGGCGCTGCCAACTGCCCTCATGAACTGATCGAACTGGAACTTACCGAGAGTGCTTTCTTCGATGACAAGAAAACGATGATCGAAACCATCAACAAGCTTAAAAGCTTCGGTTTCGCCGTTTCCATGGATGATTTCGGTGCAGGTTATTCCTCATTGAATTCGCTTAAGGATATGCCTTTGGACGTTCTTAAGCTTGATGCGGATTTCTTCAGAGGCGAATCTTCGGACGGAAGAGGCGAGATCGTTGTTTCCGAAGCCATAAGGCTTGCCAAGAGCCTGAACATGCGTATCGTCGCGGAAGGTGTTGAGGTGCGGGAGCAGGTTGATTTCCTTGCCGGCGAAGGCTGCGATATGATCCAGGGCTTCTATTTTGCCAAACCCATGCCCGGTAACGATTTCGAGGTCAGGATGTCGCAGAAAACCGCTCCCATCGCTGAGGAGCCGATTTCCGGCAATACAGAGAGCGCAGGTGATACTACAGATCCTGAGAACACTGGTGATACTGCCGAAGACAAACAATAACCCTGTCTTTATGTGTCAAAAGCATCACAATTCCGTCCCGGGATGCCGGAGATATTCCGGGAACAGCCGAAAAGCATGTTGCAATAACATGTGTTTTGAAGTATTCTATACAGACCGAATAAATGCAGAAATAGTATTTCTGAATATGACATTATAAAGGAGAACATGTATGTCATCAATCGCACCTATAGGCGCATTTGACTCTGGGATGGGCGGCCTGACCGTCGTCAAAGAGCTGATGCAGCAGCTTCCTAACGAACAGATCATTTACTATGGTGATACCGCGCGTGTTCCATATGGGGATAAATCCAAGGAGACCATTCTGACCTACGCCCGCCAGATCATGAATTTTCTGGTAGACCAAGGCGTTAAGGCGATAATTGTTGCCTGTAATACAGTTAGCGCCGTAGCCCTTGAGGATCTGAAAAACGAATTTGATATTCCCGTGATCGGGGTCGTGAAGCCCGGTGCCAAGGCCGCTGCCGAAAGCACACACACAGGCCGCATCGGGGTCATAGCCACCCGCGCAACGATCAATTCCGGGATCTACAGAGATTTCCTGTGCAGGACCAATCCCGAGATAGAGGTTTTCCAGCAGGCGTGTCCGCTGTTTGTGCCTCTTGTGGAGGAAGGCTGGATCGACAATGAGATCACCGATATGATCATCCACAGGTACCTTGATGATCTCGTAAAAAATAATATAGATTCTCTTGTACTCGGGTGCACCCATTATCCTCTGCTCAGGGATCGGATACAGCTGGCGGTAGGTGACGGCATAACCCTCGTCAATCCTGCATTTGAGACCTCCCGCGAGTTTAAATACGTGCTCGAGGAAAACGGCCTGCTGAATGAAAACGAGGCCGCCGCTCCACACAGGTTCTATGTAAGCGACGGTGCCGCCCGCTTCGCGGATTTCGCAGCCAGGATCCTCAACGGCTATACTCTGACTCCCGAATCCGTAACCATACATGCTTTCGACTGAGACATATGAATGAGAAGACAGCCCCCTGTATGGCTGGGTTTCGAACAGTCTCCCGCATTTCAGATCAAAGCACAAGGATATTTACCAAAAACCATGAGTGATTACCTGCTAAAGATCAGTACCACCCAATTCGCCGTAAGTGACGAACCTGTTGTCGAAGAAGCTTCCGCCTCTTTCAGGATCGTAAACGGAACGAGATACATTTCTTATGTAATGCCTGCAAATGAGGATACTCCGGCGGTTTCCACGATCATCCGCGTAGATGAGGAAAGCCTCGAGATCCGCCGCAGCGGCGGCATCCGTGGGAAAATCCTCTACTTTCCCGGAGGAGCCGCTTCGTCGCAGCTTGATCTGGGCTTTTTAAGCCTGAATATCACAAACGAGACAGAATATCTCAAGATCATCGAAATGAATGACAATCTCGCAGTCACGGTAAAATATAAGCTGTATATCAATGACGAGTTTATTTCAGACTGTAAGACAGAAATACTGCTTACTTCAGCCATATAATTAAAGGCTGTCACCCGAAATATGTTTCGTATGGCAGCCTTAAAGCATGTTCGGGGCATCATCCCCCAATAGTCTTTAACATAAATTCTCAACGTAAAACTACAGCGTGAAATTCCTTACCGTATCATTGAGTTCATCGGATATCTTCTGCTGTTTTTCTGACATGTCGGCGACAGCCGATACATGGCCCGATACGTTCTCAACAGAATCGAGTATCTGTCTGCTGATATCCGTTGTTTCGGTAGTTGCGTCCGCTATGTCCTGGATAGCGATCGTTACTTCACCGATTATGGTCTTGATGTTATCGGCCATTGAAGAAATGTTGCTGCTGTTCTCCTTAAAGCTCTGCGCATCTTTTCCGTACTGGTCCGCAACATCCACAAAGTTGCGGTAATCGGGAGTAACCGTATTCTGCAGAAAATTCAGCAGTTCCTTGGCGGCATTCATGAGATTGCCGAATGCCTTCTGAACATCCGCGATCGTGCTCTGGATCTCATTTACAGCCTGAGATGTACTGTTGGCAAGACTTCCGATCTCGTTGGCAACAACGGCAAAGCCGCGGCCGGCCTCACCGGCACGGGCAGATTCGATCGAAGCGTTCAGCGAAAGCAGGTTGATCTGACCTGCAATATTTGAAATAACATCTGCGAGCGAGCTGACATTGTCAACGACCTTCGCGCCTTCCATGCTGTTTTGGAGTTCTTTCTCATATCTTTCCGTAAGCACTCTTGCGGTCTCAAACGACTGTCTCGACTGTTCGGCAACCTTGGCCGCACGTGCCTGGATCTCATTGCTCATGCTCATGGAGTTTTCGGTCTCGCCGGTAAGAAGCGTCACATTTGACAATACCTCTTCGGAAGAAGCATTAACTTCTTCGGTTGCGGAACTTGTCGTAGACATCTCGTCCGTAACCTTACCCGTCATGGTCTTGATCTCGGCAAAGCGGTCCTCAAGGTCTTTTGAAGCATCACCGAGCTTCGATGCCGATTCATCTATCGAGGTCGCATATCCCGCGATACCGCTGATAATGCTCTTATTGTTGCGATACATCTCGTTGAGGGCATTGCCCATAACACCAAGTTCATCAACAGATGTAACCTTCATCTGTTCTACGGTAAAATTGCCCTTGGCAAGTTCTCCGGTGAAATTCTTGACCATAATGGTCTTCTTTGAAACATCACTGATTATCACAAATATAACAGCGACATCGACTAAAATGGCTATGACCGACACAACGAGCATCAGTTTCATAAGGCTGCTCACACTGGAGAAGATCTCGCTCTCAAGGATATGGATAAAGAATTTCCAGCCTGTCGTGGGCACGGTAGTAAAATAAACCTGCTCTTCGCCCGCATCCGACTTATAGGAACTCATTCCATCGGGCTTCGACATGATCTCCTTACCTGCAGCCACGATCGAGGCATTTTTATCATTGGAGATATTGACAGCCTTCGAAACATAATCATCGGAAACGCCCGCAAGATAGATACCGGTACTGTCCAGCATGACGGCTTTTCCGCTGTTACCGACCTTGATCCCGCTGATCATGTCAGTGATCGATGACAGTTCAATATCAACCGTAACACAACCCAGATACTTGCCATCTTTCATTATGGGAGTCGAACATGTGCTCATGATCAGGCCCGACACATCGTCGTAATAAGGGTCGGTGATCATCATCGACTTGGAATTCTTCGCATTTGTATAATATTCCTGATTAAAATAATCATAATCGGCATTACTGTATTCATAGGTGGTTACGATACTTCCACCGTCCTTATAAATATACGGACCGAAATATTCCATTGCCGGATCGTAGGCATAAGGCTCGAACCACAGGCCGCTTCCAAGAACCATGTCATCCGACGCGATAACCTTGGAAAGCATGATCTCGTAGCCTTCGGGAGGAGTATTCTCATAACCGCCCACAACCATCTCCGCAATCGTAATGGCCATGGTTGAAATACCTTTAAGCTTTTCCTCTATGTTGTGCTCTGCTGAGGCAAGCTCTGCATTCATTCTTGAATTAACCTGTTCTGTTATTACTTTTCTGCTTGATGAAATACTGAAATAGCTGAGGACCAGCATAGAAATGATGAGAACCGGAACCGTGAATGTGATCATTCGAGTACTGATTTTTTTAAATCCCATATGTTGCCTCCTTTTCGCGGGGGTTTTAAGTTTTAATATTATATCATAAAACCGGCATTTCGTCAATCCGGGGAAAGGCCATTTTGAGCCATTTCCCGTCATTTATAATTATTCTAGATCCGTAGATAAATATACACTCCGATTTTCATTTCAAGGTATTTATTGCCTGCCTTTTTGAGTCGAAGATCGGAGTGTATCCTGAAATATATTATCCGGGTATGTGTTTACCCAAATCTGTATTTACCTTAGCCTGTATTTACCTTAGTCTGTATTTATCTAAGTCTGTATTTACCTGAACCCGTATCTGTCATACTTTGCGTATCCGGATCCTTTCAAGTACGATACCCGGCTCACAGAAGCCGAATCTTAATCTTCTTTCACCTTTTTCAAGATGTATCCTGTGTGTCATGATCCTTTCGCGCATGACAGCCGCCTTTGTCCATTCGGGGCAGGAATTCTCACCGCCTCTGTAATCCTTTGAGACAGAATCATAATATTCCATGGCTGCGTCATCGACCGCCAGTCCGTATTGCAGCAGACTTCCCCTTACAGGCGGATTCTCGGGCGCAAGATGCAGCGCTATTTCATAATCACCGCTCCCGGCACATACGAAGCAATATTCCGTAACGGGCTCGCTTCCGTGTTCATATGTCTTTGTCACCGGAAGTGCCTTGACTGCCGTTCCGTTTCTGCCGTAATCCTCAAGAACCAGAATATCCGAGCCCTCCGGGATGGTACTGTGGCAGAATCTGTCTGCCGGGATGTCATATCCGAACAGACCGGGGCAATGAAGCCTGTCTTTCGGAATGTTTCCGGCTCTTACTTCAACCTCAACAGCCGTTCCTTCAGAGCCCGTTATCTTAAATATCAGTGTTTCTGTTCCATCATTTCCGGCATTGTTCATATCTGCGGGATCCGGGGCTTCTTTAGTTTTAGCCGGAGTGCCTGAAATTGCCGCTTCAAACTTCTCTCTGTCAAATATCAGCCTGATATCCTGTTCCGACTCGATGCTGCCTTCGATGACCTGCTCGCCGTGGTCCGCAAAATACTCCTCCCTCAGCCCCTGATCAGGCCTGAAACGTTCTTCCCCTGTCTTCTGAGCAGTCTTAAGTCCGTCTCCGGCAGGCTCGACCTTAAGCCACCCGCAAGGCGGAATACTTAATTTTACGCCGACCTCGCCGACTCCGACATTGCACAGGGACAGCGTCGTTTCCTTATTTCCCGGATACAGGAAATCATTTATGACAAGACGCATAGGCGCCCCGTATACCTTGTCGTAAATACGCTCACTGTAAGGACTCACTACCTGGAGTCTGGGCTTGTCAACCGGGATCACGTGCATGATCACGGGGTATCTGCAGCCGTCATCGTTCCATTTTGTAAATCCGATATGGGCTTCAATCTCCATCCCCTTCCATTTTCCATCCCTGAACTTCGCAAATTCAGCATTCAGTTCGCTGTTCATGCGTATACAGGCTTCCGTCATGTCAGCGTAAATATTGGCTGCCTTGCGGTTCTCACGGGCATACATATGATTGAGTCCGGCAAATATATTAAGTCTGATATGGTTTATCATCGCCTTCGCAGGGAAATAGATAAGGCTGTAGTACGCCGCAAGTGCTGAATCCTCCACATTCATTACGGAAATGTCCTTGCCGGTGCCGGTTATGCCGCCGCAGTTGTTTCCTGCGTTACCCTGTTCTTGACTGCCGTTGCAGCCATTTGCTGCACTACCCTGTTTTGAGCTGCCGCCTGCTTTTCCGCCCTCCTGCAGAACGGAAATATTTGCCGTCCCATATCCGCCATACAGGCCCTGTCTTCTGCCCTTCAGAACCGCTTCGGCAGCCTCGATAACCTCATAGAGCTGCTCTGCGGAAGCTTCGAGAATATCGACTCTTTTAAGTATTCCGAACGCCTCACCGTTATGCAGATCGTAAGTATCGGGAGTAAGAGCCTCGGGACGGCGCAGGGACGCAAGGCGCACGGTTTCGGTAAGTATCTGCGCAGCTTTTGCGATCTGCCTGTTATCAAGCCTGCCTCCGAAGAAGTCCTTTAAGAGTCCGTTTGTATAATCATCCGTAATATTCGGCGCCGAGCTTCCCCATTTTTCAAAATCATAAGCCAGCTCCATAAAGTAAGTGAGCGGGAATTCGTTGAACTTTAAGTCACCTACATTTAAGATCCACAGATCCTTTACACCGAATTCATAAGCCTGCGTCATCTGCTCCCAGATAACCGAAAGAGGCGTGGAATTGAGCCATTCGAAGCTTACCGGCCCTCCGTGGTAATCCACATGATAATACATTCCGAGACCGCCCTTATGCTTCGAAATTGCCGGGTCAGACAGGGTTCTTGTATAATTGTGGTTATCCTCGCACAGCATCAGGATCACATCGTCAAGCCCGTCCCATTCGGACAGACCTTTCGCAGTCTCGTCTCCGAAATAGAAGGGCTCAACCTCCTTATAAAGAGCCAGCATCTTCGGAAATGTCTTCCCCAGCTTCTTCTCCTGCTCGGAAATGATCTCCTTCTGTGCCTTGATCGCAGTCTTTACAACATTGATGTTGTCGGCCAGAGTAGCATTTTCACCAAGTATGGTACTGTCGCGCTCGCCTCGCATCCCGACGGTCACAAGGCTGTTGAAACGGCCTCTTTCCTCCATCGATTCACGCCAGAAACGCACAACTCCGTCATAATTGGTCAGAACGCTCCATGCACCGCCGTAGGAAGGATCATCGCGGTTAACCTTGGTCCATTCTTCCCCTGCACGCAGGCAGGGCTCGTGATGCGAATTGCCTATGAAAATGCCGTATTCGTCGGCAAGCTCATACGAAGCAAGCCCCGGACCGTCCCACGCAAAGCTCGAAGACCACATTGCGGGCCACAGATAATTGCCCTTCATCCTGAGCAGAAATTCAAATACATGGTCGTACATCCGGGCTGTAAAGCCGCCGAAATGGTCGGTCGTCCAGTTACCGAAGCAGGGCCACTCGTCATTTATGAAGAAGCCCCTGAACTTTACACTCGGCTCTTTCGAAATAAAAGGAAGCCTGAGATTCAGTTCCACTCTTTCCTTCTTTTCAACGGCCGCGTCAGCCCAGTAAACAAGCGGAGAAACGCCCATCATTTTTGACAGCTCGAACATGCCGTAGATCGCACCAAGCCTGTCGCTGCCCGCGATCACAAGATTATCGCCGGTCTCGGCAAATGCGAAGCATTCACGCTTCCCCCGAAGGGATTGTAGTACTTCTATGATCCCGTTTCCTGCATCATCCCGGCAATCTGCCCCGGCAGTCTTCTGTCCGGTTTGTCCGGAAAAACTTTCATCATTTGCCTTCAGCCCGTACTGCGCGGCGAAGTTTCCTTCATTTATATCAAACATTATTATCGACTTGTGATCGGCATTCTCCTCGGATTCAAGCCCGATAACGCTCTCAACCTGCCTTATCTCAGGCTTTATCCCGGTTACGCGCTCAAAATCTTCAGCCACCTTCCCGGCCACCCTTACAAGCCCCTTTGATGCCGCCGCATCAAGTATGAACTCAATCCTGTCATCACCGTCGTAAACACAATAATTCATTATATATCCTCCCTGTCCGTTACAGCTTCACTGTCTGCCCTGCGCCGACCTGTATTACCTTATCTTCCAGAAGAAACCAGACATCCGTAAATGAAGGATTCATTACGCTCGTCATGGAAGCGTCGAAAATGAGCCCTTCATAAGCCTTTACATAGTCATAGACCTCAATATTGGTCGCATACCAGATATCATCCCTGCCGGATACCTTATCTGCAAAGTCTTCGATGATCTCCCAGTTGTCTTTAAAATCGAACTCATAGCTGTGTCCCCATACATAGAACAGCTTGGCGTCGGGATGGCGGGGAATGTCATTTAAGAACCTGTCGGTAAGCTTCATAAGTTCCGGATCCTCATGATGACATGTGGGTCTAAGCGCAAGCCATTCCTTCGGAATATCAAAGCTGTGGGAAGACCAGACCGTTCTTGCATATACCATGCCGCATGCCTTTAAGGACGCGATCACCGAGTCGTTCCAGACTCCGAAAGGATATGCAAATCCTCTTACAGTGCACCCGAAATCCCTTTCGAGAGCCAGCCTGTCTTCAAGGATCTCTCTTGTACACAGAACAGGAGGAATCTTCTCAAGATTCGGGTGGTTCACGGTATGGGAAGCCACCTCGAATCCGTCGTGCGCATACAGTTCCTGCGCCTTTTCGAGACGCAGTCTCCTGTGCACACTTGTATAGTCGTCATAATCCCTGTCTGTCCAGGTTCCGCTGTTTAAGTTAAAGGTGCATTTCAGCCCCTTCTTCTCATACAGCTCGGCAAGCTTCAGATCATTGACTACCCCGTCATCATAGCTGAGCGTCAGGCACTTGGCCTTTCCGCCCGGAAATCTCATACAAAATTCTGCCATTTCTAAACCTCCATACTGATCTTAAAATATTGGCTAAGCTTGCATCGGTGACACTCTTAAGCAATCTCATTTACTATATTATTGATCCATACGCCCTTCTTCACAAGAATGAACCCGATCAGGCATTTCAGCAGGTTCAGCATGTTCACACAGGCATACAGGGGAAGAATCGGTAATCCTGTAAATCGTGAAAGCACGTATGCCACAGGCACCGAGATGACACACATGAATGCGCTGTCGAACAGGAAGGTGATACCTGTCTTGCCGCCTGCGCGCAGGGTAAAATACGATGCATTTTCAAATGCAAATGCTGGTGAAAAGCAGGCGCTGATCCGTATGATCCCCGCAGCCAGCTTTCTTACGTCATCCGAAGTATTGTACAGCTTCGGGAACAGCGGCGCTACCGCAAATACGACCGCGCCGACCGCCATTGCCATAAAGAAAGCAAATGTGATCATCCTGTAAGCGGTGATCTTCGCTTCTTCCATATCACCCGCGCCGAGCATCGGGCCGACCACGATACCCACGGAAACACCGAGTGACAGATAAACAACATTGAACAGATTGATTATCGTCGAAGCGATATTATATCCTGCGACCACATCCAGCCCGCGCGTCGAGTAACATTGCGTGAGCATCGCAACTCCCGCTGACCAGAGCGTTTCATTGATA
>JAILIQ010000041.1 GCA_024695205.1 Lachnospiraceae bacterium | reverse complement strand
GCTGCTCTTACTGCTTCCTGCGCTTTAGCATATACCGCATCATCATCAAGTGTGGCAATAACTCCTTCAAGAACCTGTGAATAATTCTCGACCGTCAACTCGGGAACATCTACACCGGCTGCTGCAAGCTGGCTCTGTGCCGTAGCAAGCAGTGTCTCAAATACCTGCTTTGCTCCGCCGTTTAATACATCATTATTTGCTGCAAGAGTATCAAGACCGTTATTCAGATCCGTTAAGCCGTCCTTTACCTGACCGATACCCGCATCAAGCTGTTCGGCACCTTCCTTAAGCTGAGCGGAACCTGCTGCCAGCGCATCTATACCATTTGCCAGAACGCCCGCTTTCTCAAGCAGTGTTTCAAGTCCCTCATACAGCTGTGAAGACCCGTTCATCAACTGCTCAGCGGCATCTGTCAGCTCATCCATTGAATCGGTAAGGCCGTCGAATGTATCGAGTTTATCAGTATTGATCTTATTGAACAGATCATTGGTTGCCAGTGTTACAGCCATTGCGGGCTCATAATTTTCAACATGTGCCTTTATCTCGAAACAATCGGCGATCTCGGGCATTTTATCCTCTTCAAGTCCCAGATTCTCTCTGAGTCCCGGAAGAGCCGCACCGATCACAACCGTCCTGTTGCCGTCGTTCACAAGCTTTCCGTTTGAAACCTCAACATTGGTAAAGACATCATTATCAAGGATCATTCCGGTCAGCATGGCAAATGGAACGTATATCTTTTCTTCGCTGCCGTTGATGTTCTTCATCTCATACTGCTTGTTCTCGTACTCATAACGTATAGTAAGTTCTCCGCTCTTACCTTTTAAGTCTTCTGCGCTTATTTCTTGTCCGTCCAGCATATAGCTGACTTTCAGCGCAACCGGAAGCTCTTTTTCCAGGTTGCCGCGATAGTAAATATCATTACCCTCGGCATCCCAAACACGGCTGTTCTCACCATTCATCGCATAGACATGATCCTCGCCCTTGACCTCTTCGATATCCGTAAGATCTGTCTCATCATTCAGGAGCTTGTCGCCGGTCATGTTCTTCAGCCAGTCGCTTACTATTATCTTTTTTACTGTACCGTCATTGCCTGCAATAACATAGACCGTTTCGTCTTTCTCAGGCTTATTGCTTTCTTCATCGCAAATAAGCTCCGAAACAGCTTCCTTAACTTCTTCCTTATCTTTATCCCTGTCTCCGGTAAGCGCATATGCGGAATTACCTACACCTGCCATTATCAGCACCACGCCGAGTACGACCGCAGTAACCTTCATTATCCTGTTCTTCATGATAGTGCCTCCTTTTGCGACTAACATAATTACATTTTTTATTCACATTTATAATCCAAATCTATGTTTAAGACTGCTCTTTACACCATTCTCACTTTTTCCGACATGCAACATATCAAAAGTAGTCTTGCAAATAACCTTATCAAACAACATCAGCATTGCGGGAAGCGTAAATACAACCATCAATACGCTGATCACAGCGCCTCTTGCCATCAGCATGCACATTGAGCTGATGATGTCAATATCGGAGTAAACCGCAACACCGAAAGTCGCAGCAAACAATCCCATACCTGATACGATGATCGAAGGGATCGATGTTGAAAGTGCTGTCAGAACCGCATCTTTCTTCTCTGCACCGGCAATCCTCTCATGCTTATACCTGGTTGTCATCAGTATCGCATAATCGACCGTTGCGCCAAGCTGTATCGTGCTGATACATATCGGTGCGATGAACGGAAGGCTTGAACCTAAGTAATGAGGAAGTCCGAGATTGATGAATATTGCGACCTCTATTACCGAGATCAGAATGACAGGCAGTGAGAAGCTCTTCTCTACAAGCGCAATGATCAGGAATATCGCCAATATCGAAACCATATTTACGACTTTGAAGTCATGGTCTGTCGTTTCGATCATATCCTTCATGCAGGGTGCTTCGCCGATCAACATGCCGCCGTTATCATATTTCTTCAGTATCGAATTCAGTTCATCTATTTGTGCATTGACTTCATCGGATGCAACTTTGTATTCCGAATTGATCAGGAGCAGCTTCCAGTTGTCGCTTTCGAGCATGCTCTTAACCTTATCGGGAATGAATTCCTCCGGGATCCTTGAACCTACTACCGATTCAAGTCCGAGCACATATTTGACGCCGTCGACCTTTTCCATTTCACTGATCATCGAACGTACATCTTTTGAAGATGTTTCTTTATCGACGAGCAGCATATGTGTCGACGCGATATCGAAATCATCATGCAGCTTCGCATTCGCCGTTACGTAGGGAATATCCCGGGGCAGACATTCGCCCATATCGTAATAGACTTCCTTATTGGTCTCGCTGTATCCGTAATATGCCGGGACGACCAGTATCACAAATGCAACCAGAAATACGGGGAATATCCTGATCAACGCTCCCGAGAAGCCTTTCATCTCCGGAATCAGCGCTTTGTGTTTTGTCTTCTGCAAAGGCTTATCAAATACCAGTATCAGTGCCGGAAGAACCGTTACACATCCGATAACACCGAAGATAACGCCTTTTGCCATTACAATACCCAGATCGCGTCCCATCGTAAATGTCATGAAGCACAATGCGATGAATCCGGCCACTGTGGTGATCGAACTTCCGAGAACACTCGTAAATGTATCATGTACGGCTTCCGCCATGGCTTCTTTATTATCCGATGCGGAAGAACGTTTCTCGTTGTAACAGTTCCAGAGGAATATCGAATAATCCATAGTCACGGCCAGCTGAAGCACTGCTGAAAGCGCCTTGGTAATATACGATATCTCGCCGAGGAAATAGTTCGATCCGAGATTAAGCAGGATCATCATGCCTATCGATGCAAGAAATACGAAAGGAACCAGCCAACTGTCGAGGAGTACCAGCATTGCCACGAGCGCAAGTGCTACCGCAATCCCGACGTAGATCGGCTCTTCTTTCTCGCACAGATCCTTTAGATCCGTTACCAGCGCCGACATGCCCGAAACGAAGCACTGCTCGCCGGCAATCTTACGTACCTCCCGGATCGCATCCATCGTAACATCGGCCGAAGTCGAACTGTCGAAGAAAACCGCCATCATCGTGGCATTGTCGGTATTAAACGCCTTGTAAACCTTATCCGGAAGCATTTCCATCGGAATTGAAAGATCCGCCAGCGAATCGTACCAGATCACGGTTTCAACATGTTCAACCTTTTCAATCTTCGATTTTAATTCCGCAACATCTTTTTCTTTCATATTTTCGGCAATGATAAATGAGAACGCTCCCTTGCCGAAATCATTCATCAGCTCGTTCTGTCCCTTGACTGTATCCATGCTTTCGGGCAGATAATCGAGCATATCGTAATTAACTCTTGTTCCCGCATAACCGAGCACTGCGGGGATCATAAGCAGCAGTGTGGCCACCAGGATTGGAATACGGTATTTTACAACCGCTTTTGCCAATTTCATTTTTCCTAACCTCCTTAACTGTATTTCTTATTCAGGATACGATCCTGTAATCTTCTTCAATGATGTCGGGATACTGGTTCTTCACGATCTTGACCATGCTGATCGCAACATACAGGTTCAGGATCCCTTCCGCCAGCAGCGATATCCCGAGCAGTACCGTCATAACCTTGGCTGCTTCCCACGGCTGCGCCATAAGACCGATGCCGATCAATGCGTTTAATATTGCCAGACACAGAGAAGCCGGCCGTGATCTGATCCCGAATCTCAACGGTTCAAATGTTATCCGGATCTTAAAAAGT
>JAILIQ010000037.1 GCA_024695205.1 Lachnospiraceae bacterium | reverse complement strand
TAACGGACTTATGGGTATTGAGAATATGTATCCTTATATGCTCGATGCGGCCGGAAAGGGTCTTATCTCTTATGAAAAGGCTGTTGAACTGTGTTCATACAACCCTTCACGCATATTCGGATGTGATCTGAAAGGAGAGATTGCACCCGGTAAGGACGCGGATATCGTATTATATGATCCGAAAAAGCATTTTACGATAACAAAAGAGGCTATGCATTCGAATCTGGACTATACGGTCTATGAGGGAAAGGAGCTTACCGGTTACCCTGTCATGACTATCTCGCGGGGAATGACAGTGTATGAGGACGGCCGGTTCAAGGGCAGGCCCGGATACGGCAGGCTGGTACGCAGGAAAGTATCCTCGGCATATGGGATCACTGAAGCACAGAGATGAATATACCCGCAAGTATGATCAGGGCACAGACCATCCTGTAGCCTGTGTTCTTCTCCCTGAACATGAACTTCCCGCAGATGATCGCAAATATTACGCCCGACTGCTTGATAAGAGTCATGACCGTGACCTTGGAGGCGGGATCGGCGTTGGCGATGAAGAGGCATCGGTCGGCAATTACAAAAAGGACCGCAAGGATCCAGATCCAGTAATTGCGTATTGCTGATCTCCAGTTGATGACGAAAGAAGGATCCTTCGTAAGTACGGTCTTGAATAATGCAAACAGCAGATAATAGACTGTCAGAAACAGCATGTACCAGAACTGGAGCTGGCCGTCGGTGATCGCCGTATGTGTCATCAGAAGCTTGTCAAACAGCGCTGAGACCGCATTTAACAGGCTTGAAGAAAGAGCGAGTATTACAAAGAAGGAAATCCTGTGTCCGGACCTGTCTGTATTCTTTTCGCTGCCGGACTGACTGTGTGAGCTGTCCCGGGCAGCTGCGGGCCCGCCTACAAGTTTTGAGATACGGACGGTCTGTCTCTGCAGCAGAAGGAGTCCGGCGACCACGAGTACCAGTCCTGCGATCTGATTAAACCCCATTGTTTCGTGGAGCACGATCATGCCGAGCAGCATGGAAAATGCGACTCTTGCCAGATCGAGCACTCCGAACAGACTGACGGGGAGCTTTGACAGTGCCTCAAATCCGCATCTCCACGCGAAGAATATCGTAAGTGATTTTACCGCAACAAACAGCAGAACCTTCGGCTCCACACCGCCGGCATTTCTGATCTCGGGTGTTACGATCAGAAATGACAGGATCGTATACATTAACAGCACCTCGAGAGTTGTATTTCTTTCGAGGGCTTTTTTCTTAAGGACTTCGCGCAGTCCCTTTATTATACCGTATATTAAGACCAGTATTATCCAGAGCATTTCATCATTCCTTTTTAAGAGCAGATGTGCAAGATTGGAATCCGGCGGTGCAAATACCCGCTTTCCCATTGCTCAAACAGGCATTATAAACGGCTGCCCGGTATTTGTCAATCGATACTTGCCGCTTACGGGCTCACAGGTATGTGTATTGGTAACTGTAAAGCGACTGTCCGAAAACCTGCTTCACCGAAGACAGCCTCCTGTGAAGCAGGTTTTCGGACAGTCGCTCCTCGACACATGAGCAGGCAGCTTCGCGAAGGGGTTGTAAATTCTTCTCTTACATTGTAAAATCTGATTAATGAAACCATCCGCCCCATTCAGAGGAGATATCATATGAAACTGCTTATAATTCGCCACGGAGATCCCGATTATGAGAACGATACACTTACCCCGCAGGGGATGAAGGAGGCCAAGTGCCTTGCGGCAAGACTGCTGAAGATGAAAATAGACAAGGTCTATGTTTCCAGCCTCGGAAGAGCCAAGAGGACTGCCAGATACTATCTTGATGCCGCGGGATGTTCCACCGACGGGATACTTGAATGGCTTCAGGAGTTCAGAGGGCGCTGCATACGGCCCGATCTGGGCTACAGCCATATCTGCTGGGACTGGCTGCCGCAGGACTGGATGGGTTTTGCGCCTTTTTATGACAAAGACCACTGGTTCGAACATCCTGTATTTAAGGATACCAATGTTAAGGAAGAGTATGACCGGGTGGTTTGTGAGCTTGACCGGCTCCTTGCCGAAAACGGATATGTACGGAACCTTCCCGGGGCCGATACCGGGGAAGCTTGCGACATCCCCGGAACTGATACAGGGGAAGCTTGCGCCACCACCGGGGCCGGTACAGGGGAAGAAAACGATGCGGGCCCCGATAAAAGCGGAAGGAAAACCGCAAAAGGCACAGCTGTCACACCTGCGTATTACAGGGTTGAAAAGCCGAACAATGACACCATTGCCCTGTTCTGTCATTTCGGACTTGAGTCCGTTATATTAAGCCATCTGCTCGGGATATCGCCAATGGTACTCTGGCATGCGACTGCGGCTGCGCCCACATCGGTCACGACCGTTGCGACCGAAGAACGCAGGGAAGGCATCGCAAGCTGGCGCATACTGTCATACGGGGATGTTTCACATCTGTATGCTTTCGGGGTGGAACCGTCGTTTTCGGCCCGCTTCTGCGAATGCTGGAAAAATGAAGACGAAAGGCACGATTAAAAAGTCCTTGCGGATTATCCGGGCTTAGGGTATAATCTTTCATAATGTTTTTATAAAGAAGATGTCTGTATGATGCATTCTGTCAGATATGCGGATTCCGGTCCGTTTACCGATATGTTTATTACGGAGGCTTGTCATGGAACAGGAGATTAAAGAGATCGCCGAGCGTATAGCGGGACTTAGAGATGCCTGCGGATACACTCAGGAAGAATTTGCGAAGATGATAGGTGTGGATATCGACACATACCGTTCTTACGAGGAGAGCGGAAAGGATATCCCCATCAGCACGATATATGAGATCTCCAAGATGTGCGGAGTGGACTTTGCGGAGATACTTACAGGCGAGGCCGCGAACCTTACCACTTATCATGTGGTGCGCAAGGGCCAGGGCAAGGTCATCGACCGTATCCCCGGATATTATTTCAAGGACCTTGCCTACAGATTTACGAAGAAGATCATGCAGCCGCTGCTGGTCACGATCGACCCTTCGGACAAGCCCGTTGCCCTTGTAACGCATAAGGGCGAGGAGTTCAACCTGTGTCTGGGCGGAGTGGTGATCGTTACGATCGGAGATAAAAAAGTGGAACTCCATGAAGGTGACAGTGTATATTTCGATCCGATGATACCTCACGGACAGACCTGCGGAAGCGATGTTCCCGCAACCTTCCTGACCATGATCGCCGAAGTGTGACAGCCTCTTCGTAAGACTTTACCGGCAGGGGCAAGGTCATGTGGAGAGGCGTTCCCGGGTCATGCGGATGAAGGGCAGGGTTTGCCGCCTAAAGGCAATAAATGGGGATGATTGGGGAATCATCGATAAGGAAGGTAGTATGTTATGTTAGAGAAGTTTCTCCCCCGTACGGAATTCGATTCCTACGAGGATTTCAAAGCCAATTACAGGGTAAACATTCCCGAAAGCTTTAATTTCGGATGGGATATAGTTGACGGCTGGGCCAAGGAAAAGCCGGAAAACAGGGCACTTGTATGGTGCGACGATAACGGAGAGGAAAAGGTGTTCACATTTGCCGATATGAGCAGGCTCTCCAATAAAGCCGCCAACTATTTTAAGTCTCTCGGTCTGCACAAGGGCAGCGTGGTCATGATGATCATGCGCCGCAGATACGAATACTGGATCTGTGCAACCGCGCTCATCAAGCTTGGCGTTATCATAATCCCCGGCACACTGCAGCTTACCACGCATGACCTTGTATACAGGGCCAATGCGGCAGGGATCGAAATGTTCATCGCGCTTGATGACGATTTCGTTGTAGCACAGATCGAAGGGACTCTTTCGGAGGCTCCCACGGTCAAGAATATCATGCTGTGCGACGGACACCGCGAAGGCTGGCTCAATCTCCACGACGGAATGGAAGGACAGAGCGACGTGCTCGACAGACCGGCTCCCGGCAGCAGCGAAGCCACGAACAACAACGATGTGATGCAGATATATTTTACCTCGGGTACTACAGGCATGCCCAAGATGGTCACACATAACTATCTGCA
>JAILIQ010000220.1 GCA_024695205.1 Lachnospiraceae bacterium | reverse complement strand
CCGGTACAGCAGGATGCAGGCAAGACCCGTGATTCCGACCGCAAGACTCCATATCAGCAGGTTCTTAAGATTCATTTTTAATTCTTTCAGAAATATCGTTTTCATATCACATCTCCTCATCCTCATAATATTTCAAAAACGTATCGTCATCGATCTTCGGAGAATCAAGCATCATCAGTCTGCCCTCACGCATTATCGCGGCACTTGTGCAGTATTTGTTCACTTCGGTCAGAACATGTGTCGAAAGCAGACAGGTGGCTCCGTTTGCGACATATTCATTTATCAGTTCGAAAAAATGCTTCTGCATCAGGGGATCGAGCCCGCCCGTAGGCTCATCGAACACAAAAAGCTTCGGTTTATGCTGCATCGCGCAGACAATGCTTACCTTCTTGCGGTTGCCTAAAGAAAGCTCCTTGATGCGTTTTCCCGTATCTACTTTAAGCTTCCCGCAGATCTTTTCGGCTTCTTCGGAACAGTCGAGTCCTCTTACATCCGCCGCATATCTGATCACGTCGGAAACCTTCATTGTGTCGTAGAACCATGCCTCAGACGGCATATATCCCACATTCCTAAGTATTTCCACATGATCCCTGACACTGTCCATGCCAAGTATCCTGATGCTTCCTGTCTCAAATTTTAAGAAACCCAGCATCGATCTGATGGTTGTGGATTTTCCGGCTCCGTTGGGTCCGAGAAATCCGAATATCTCTCCTTCTTTGACCTTCAGCGAAACATCTGTCACCCCGCGGTTTTTTCCGTAATTCTTTGTCAGATGTTCTATTTCTATCACATTTGCCATTTTTGATCACTCTCCTTTTTTCGAGTCCGGCTGTACATAATACAGTCCCGGGTGTCATTTCAAAATAACAGGGCGCTTATTATCGTCATGATCTACAAATATCATAAAAAGAATACGGGAACAATGCCTGTTCCCGTAAGATGCACAAAAAAACCTTTATGATTCACTTTTTTTATGTTCCGTCTGAAAAAGCCTGAGCTCATCGTTCAGCTTCTTATCATCGATCCTTCGTTTTGACCTGTAAATGAAAAATACGCAGATGTATGTGATCAGGATATATGCTGCCATGATCAGCGTAACTGTTATCCTGCCGTCAAACCATCCGAATATATATGAAACAATACAGTACAGACAGGTGCATACGATGATCCCGATGCACTCTTTTGTCTTAAGCGAATCGGCTTCATCAAAATTCCCGAAGAGATAGACCTGGATATAGCCTATCACATAGCAGGTAACGATCATTTGCGCCATATGCGCGATCCCCGCCTCGAACGAGCCCTGCAGCATCCTGTAGACGCAGTAGAAAAAGAGGATCGCAAAGAAATAAAGACATGCCTTGAATTCGATACCTATCTCTTTCGTAATATACCTTTCCCAAAGCGACAGTTTATTGTCATCCTTCATTTACCTGTCCCCCTTCAAAAATCTTCTGAATCCCGAGGCGTATCTTCTGGAAATGATAATATGCTCCCCTCCGTCCATCGTAGCGTCGATCCTGTTGGATGACAGGCTTTTCAGCAATCTTACCCTGTTTACGTTGATCACGATGGACTTGCTGCATCTGAAAAAAGTTTCATCGGCGGTTTCGGTCATGAATGAATTCAGTGTCCCGTCTATCCTAACCACTTTATCCGGTGTATAGACAAATACCCTGTCATCCACCGACTCAAGATAGAGTATCTCGCTTAAACCTATGCCGACACTGCCGTCATCCGACTTTCCCCATATCCTGTTCTCTTCACTGTTCAGGATACCAAGGATCCTGTCGATCACCGGACTGCGTTCTTTATATCGTATGCAGATGCTTTCTTCACCGTCGGTTATCTGTTTTACATCAATCCTCATAAGCCTGCGGCAATACCCTCCCCTCTCAGATCAAGTTGCCGGATCGTACCCGAATAAATCGGTCAGAATCCGAACAGCTCCACTGTCTGCTCCATCCTGCCGGCTATCCCGACACCGAACGGACATCTTGCCTCACAGCTCCTGCAGCCGATACATTCGGATGCGTGATGTTCAAGTGCCCTGTAATGCTCCCGCACGCTTTCGGGAACCTCAGGCTGCATCGAAGCCAGATCATGGAATTTATTGACCATTGCGATATCGATATCCGAGGGACATGGCTTGCAGTGCCCGCAGTATGTGCAGATGCCGCTGTAGGAATGGAATGGTGCCGAGGCTATGACCGAGGCATAATCCTTCTCTTCATCGGTTGCATTTTCATAGGATACGGCCTCATCGATCTGTTCTTTTGTATCATATCCGCAAAGTATCGAAGCGACTCCGGGCCTTGTCAGCGAATAATGTATCAGCTGCCGGGCAGTAAATGCCGTACCGAAAGGCGATCTGTTCTTATCGAGCAAAGCACCTCCGAAGAATCCCTTCATCACGGTAATATTTACATCCTTTTCCTCGCACAGACGGTAAAATGCCGCTCTTTCAGGGTCAATTCCCGAAAGACCGTCCGAGTCATAACCGCCGAACATTGTCTCAAGCTCTTCCGTAGCCGGTCTCATATCAAAAGCCGGATTGATGCTGAAGAGTATCATTTCCACAAAGCCCGACTCAACGGCAAGCCTGCCTATCCTCGGATTGTGGGTGCTCAAGCCTATATGACGTATCGTTCCGTCCCGGTGAAGCTTATGTATATAATCCATATATTCACTGTTCAGAACACTTTCCCATTCTTTTTGGGAATCAATATAATGGATCATCCCAAGATCGAGATAATCGGTTCCGATCCTTTTTAAAAGATCTTCAAATGCCGGACGCACATAAGCCATATCCCTGCTTCTCACATACTGTCCGTTCTGATATGTAGAACCGATATGCCCCTGCAGTATCCACGAATCACGGCACCCTTTGAAGGCCTCGCCTATTATATCCCGTGATTTGGGATCCGGCATCCAGCAGTCTACAATATTGATCCCCTTGTCATGGGCATACTTAAGCAGTTCGACCGAATACTCCTTATCGTGCCTTTCGAGCCATTCTCCTCCGAATCCTATCTCACTGACATTTATCCCGGTCCTGCCGAGTTTTCTGAGCCTCATCTGTGACATATATGTTTTCCTTTCCCTGTGCTTCAGGCAGATATAAAAGAAGCGGGTTATGATGTTGGTATACTGATATGATAACACAAAAAAAGCTTTATACCAAACATAATTTGTGAGCTATGGGGACGGGGTCAGTGGGGTGAGCTATGGGGCGTGGTCAGTGGGGTGAGCTA
>JAILIQ010000204.1 GCA_024695205.1 Lachnospiraceae bacterium | reverse complement strand
ACCGAGAAGGGTTATGCCCTTAAGGACATGCACGGTGAATATACGGCTCTTGCCGCAAAGGATTTTGAAAACGGCCCCGAGGGCTGCGCGCATGCGATGAGCAAGGTTACGGCTCTGCTTTATAAGCGGTTCCTTGCAGGTAAAACACCGATCGCGATGGTAAGCACGGACAATTGCTCGCGTAACGGAGAGAAGCTGAAAAAAGCAATAGTCACCGTTGCGGAGGAATGGCAGAAGAAGGGCTTTGTTTCAAAGGAATTTACGGAATGGGTTTCGGATGAGGATAAGGTTTCTTTCCCCTGGACGACCATTGACAAGATTACTCCCAGACCCGCTCAGAGTGTTGCCGACGAACTGATCGCGGCAGGACTTGAGGGGATGGATATCAGGATCACCGGAAAGGGAGGCTATACGGCAGCGTTTGTGAACGCCGAGAAGCCGCAGTACCTTGTGATCGAGGACAGATTCCCGAACGGAAGACCGGCGCTTGACAAGGCAGGTGTATACCTTACCGACAGGGATACCGTAAACAGGTTTGAGCGAATGAAGGTATGTACATGCCTGAATCCGCTGCATACTGCACTTGCGGTATACGGATGTCTCCTCGGCTATACCAGCATTGCTTCGGAGATGACTTCGCCTCAGCTGAAGACCCTGGTAGAAAAGATAGGATATCAGGAAGGCATGCCGGTAGTTACAGACCCGGGGATCATCAAGCCTGAAGACTTTATCCGTGAAGTTATCGAAGAACGTCTGCCCAATCCTTACATGCCCGATACACCTCAGAGGATCGCATGTGATACGAGCCAGAAAGTACCGATCAGATTCGGTGAAACACTGAAGGCATATGCCGAAAAAGACAGTTGTGACAGTGCTGACACAGATAATGACGACAGAACACGTGTTGCTGATCTAACATACGTTCCGCTTGCGATAGCCGGCTGGATCCGCTATATGACAGGGATTGATGATAACGGTGAGCAATTTGAGTGCAGCAGCGATCCGATGCTTGCGGAATTACAGGGCATGCTCTCGACTGTCAGGTTTGGAGATCCGGACAGTGTAAATGAGGAGATATTAAGACCCATTCTTTCAAATAAAACTTTGTTTGCAACAGACCTTACCGCGATCGGTCTGTCGGAAAAGATAACCGGTATGGTAAAGGAAATGCTTACAGGCAAGGGCGCTGTACTTGCAACACTTAAGAAATATACGCAGGTATGAAACAGTTGAAAGAAATAACCGGGATAAAGGTTGAAAGTAATTACCGGTATAAAAGTAGAAAGAGATCGCCGAGATAAGAGTAAAAAAGAAATCACCGGACAAAAGTTGAAAGAGATTACCGGTATAAAAGCAGAAAGAAATTCCCGGGATAAGACCGGATAACGAAAAAACGCACCGTAAAGGTGCGTTTTTCCGTTTGTGAGTGTGTGTATGTATACTTGTCATGTCGTCATATTTTGGGAAACGATGATCATGCCGTCGTTTTTTTTACAATCTTCCTTCACCGAGAAATGCAAGAACTACCAGACTGGATCCGGTATGTGTTCCTATCATGGGTCCGACATTGCTTACTATGAAATTGGTGATACCGAAGCGTTCGGTCACAAGCTTTTCAACATATGAAGCATCTTCCTCACAGTCACCGTGGCATATCCCGATTATGAAGTTTTCGTCTTTGCGGCTGCCCATACGTGCGTCCATGCTCTCGATCATGTATTCGAGGGCCTTTTTTCTTCCGCGCAGCTTACGGTCAACGATCAGCTTGCCTTCGTTATCGCATTTCATAAAGGGCTTAACAGCGATCAGAGTTCCGAGTACCGCGCTTCCCTTGGAAAGACGTCCGCCTCTCCACAGGTCGAAAAGATTGTCAACGGTAAATGTTGTATTGAAACAAAGTGTATTCCGGCGAAGCCAGGCTGCCGTTTCAGCCAGAGACTTTCCTTCGTCTCTCATCCTTACGGCGTAGCAGACCATAAGTCCCTGTCCGATCGAGCCTGCAAGACTGTCGACGATCTCGATCTTTTTTGAGGGATTTTTCTCAAGAACCTCATTGACACCGATCGTAACACTCCCTACGGTCCCGGACAGTCCGGAAGACAGACCGATGTAAAGGAATTCGTCGCTGTCGTTGATATGTTCGTTAAACCAGGCTTTTGCATCGTCCGGATTGATCTGCGAAGTGGAAGGCTTAGCTCCTTCTGAGAGCATCCTGTAAAAATCCTTTGCCGGAAGTTCTTTGTCTTTGCCGGCGATGATCTCCCCGTTCAGTATCGTGCTCAGATACATGCAGCCTATATCATGTTCCTTCATGTAAGAAACAGGAAGGTCCGCACCGTTGTCAGTAATGATCTTAAACATAATAACCTCATGTACTATCGTACTTTCCTTTTTCAACGATTAACATCATAGCACACCGGAAATATAAAAGCAACATATATTGTAAAAAAAACTACATAATGTGGTAAAAAATACCGCATGGGTTTTTAGGGCTTTTTTGCGGAACCGATACCCCGGGGAAATAAGCCGGATCATAATTCCTGTTTGTAATTATGCTGATCATATGGTATAGTAAACAAGGCTCATTGATATACTTCCGGGTCATCCGTGACCGATAAGACCTTAATCCGAAAGGTTATTATTTTATCCTATGAATAACATAAGAACATTTTTATTCAGCCTCGAAATATGGGGGATCATCCTGTGCGTGATCGCCGGGATCTGTGTGTACAATACCAGGTCCTATGACTCAAAGGTATCGACAAGGATGATAAGACTGCTCATAGTGGAGATATTGCAGGATATCTGTGAGATAGTCCTGATCGTCCTGGGGAACAGCGATCTTAGGTGGATGAGATACATAAGTACGGCTGTAGCGTTTATGGCATTTTTGTTCAATATACTGCTGATACTTATGAGTGCCGGACTGATCGGCTATATAGTAAAAAAAGCAACCGGCAGAAAAATGAGTATCAGAAATACGATCATCCGCTGTTTTTGTGCGATAAATGCAATATTTGCCGCAGTTTCCGTATTCACCGATTTTTATTTTGTGCTGGACGAACATAATGTATTCAGGCGCGGACCTTACGTGTTTGTATATCACATAATGACTCTTGGGTGCCTTGCCATACTGCTTACCGAACTGCTCATTTTCAGAAAGGATCTTGAAGGAAGAGCCTTTTTCGGACAGCTCGCTATCGTTGTGATACCTGCGGGCGGGATCATTCTGGAGCTGCTCGGGTATGGCAATTATTCTGTAAACATTTCCACAACGGTATCCTACATCCTGCTCATATCGATCTTTGAAAGCGACTATGCCGAGCTTCTTGTAGCCAAGGAAAAAATGGTCCGCGACGAACAGATACGTTTGTTCAATCACCAGATCCAGCCCCATTTCATATTTAATACACTGACTGCGATCAGATCCATGTGCGAGGAAGATTCGAAGGCGATCATGGGGATCGACTCGTTTGCGGCTTATCTGCGCGGCTGCGTTGATATGATGACCAAAACCGAATGCGTTTCGGTCAAAAATGAAATGAGTGTGGTCGACAGCTTTCTTGAGATCATAAAGATGCGCTTCGGAGATAAGATAAAGACTGAAAAAAATATTGAAGATATCGATTTTACGGTGCCGCCCTTCTCGATCCAGTGCATTGTTGAAAATGCGTATTATCACGGTATAAGAAAGAAAGAGGGAGGAACGGGGAACCTGTGGATAAGTATTTATTCGAAAGATGAGAGTAATATCGTCGAGATAACGGATGACGGTGTGGGATTTGATCCCGAAAAAATCTTCAATAATAAAGAGGATGAAACCCACATCGGTCTGACAAACACGATCAGACGTGTTGAAGCGATGAGCGGAGGCGATGTTGTGATAGACAGCGGGACAGGCAGGGGAACGACCGTAAAGCTCATTTTTCCTGTAAAAAGGACTTAAGGAAACGATGACAGTCTGCCGGGGGAGTTAGTTATATGAATATTCTGATAGTTGATGATGAATACGCCGCAATACGCGATCTAAGACGCGTATTGGAAAAAACGACCGCGAACGCGCGGATATTTGAGGCCGAAAACGAAAAGGATTCTCTTAAGATATGTAAGGAAGAGGATATACAGGTTGCATTCCTTGATGTGGAGATGCCGGGCAAATCGGGCCTTGCACTGGCAGGGGAGATCAAAAAGATACGCCCGATGGCCAACATCGTGATCCTGACAGCCTATGAACAGTATGCTCTTGAGGCCCACAGGCAGTTTGTCAGCGGTTATCTGTTAAAACCCGCCAATTCATGTGAAGTGGCAAATGTGCTGAACAATCTGAGAAATCCTGTTGCGGAGAGCACCAAGGGCCTGTTTGTAAGATGTTTCGGAACTTTCGAGGTATTCTTTGACGGGCAGCCGGTCAGATTCGGACGAGGGCCGGCCAAGGAAGTCCTGGCTTATCTTATCGACAGGAACGGGGCGTCGGTGACCGGTGCGGACATCTGCGCAATACTGTGGGAAGATGAATTTGACGGAAGTGATAAATATAAGAATTACCTGTATCATATTTATGACGATCTGGTACTTTCGCTAAAGAAGATCGGATGCGAGGATATCCTTGCACACGGACGCAATTCCTACGCGGTATATCCGGACAGGATCGACTGTGATTATTACAGGGTTTTGAAATCCGACGCCAGGTCGGTCCCGGAGTTCAGGGGAGAGTATATGTCGCAATACAGCTGGGCTGAAGGAAGGATCGGATATCTCAGCCAGGATATGTAGGGGCTGTATCATCTCTATTAAACGCCTTACGGGGCGGATGCAGATATATTGGGAGTATAAAACGGTTTAAAGCATAAAAATTATATAAATAATAAAAATTTTGAATATTTGTCCACTATTTGTCCACATAGCTGTGATAATATTTACACAATAAATGAGGGCAATATTGGGACAAAAGGCAAACGGATGCGGCTTTTACAGGAATGAGACGTGTCCGTTTTTGTCGTATGTGAAAATGATAATAATACGTATATATTTTAAGTTTATTTCCCGTCAGGATAATTAAGGTATTGCCAGAAACGGGAAATATGTTATAATTATCATTACAACAGTTCCTTTTATACATAAAACATAAAAAGGAAAGTAATCTTCACAATTGCATATTGAGGTAAATACAGGTCTTTTTTGTACACGGGGGTTTATTATGGGTTTACAGGACACGAAAGAAGTGCTGAGAAAAGGGAAGCTCCTAAACAGGGTAATCTACGTTGCCATGGCTACCGTAGTCATAATGGCTGCCATACTGACTACTGCTTCAAGTCTCAGGTTCAAGACCGAAGTCAATGAGCTGGCTAAAGAGATGCTCATGGTTGCAGGCGAGCACTTAAAGAGCGAGATGGAAAGCACCTGGGACGGCGGCTGGAGTTATGATGAAGAACTCGGTGGACTGATCAAGGGCGGTGTCTCGGTTTCAAATGAATATCTGCGGCTTATGGATGAGCTTCATGAGTCGACCGGAATAGATTATACGATCTTCTGGGATAAAACCCGTAAGCTGACAACGATCGTTGACAATGAGACCGGCGAGAGGATCGTCGGGACCGATGCGTCCGAGGCCGTCATCAAGCACTGCCTGGAGGGCGGTGAACATTATTTTATCAAGAATGTCATCATCAATAAGCTTCCTTACTCAGGCTATTATATTCCGCTTCAAAATGCGGACGGAAGCATCCTGGGCATGTTCTTTGCGGGACGTATCAGAAGTGATATCGACAAAGCCGCAGAAGACAATATCAGGAATATGCTCATAATCGCCGTAGCATGCATAGCGATCATAGCTACCGGCGGATTGCTTCTTGCACAGCGTGTTTCAAAATTTATGAAGAGCGTTGCCGACGATGTTACGGGTCTTTCACACGGTGACCTGAAGATCAGGGTCAATGACCGGGTACTTGCAAGGAAGGATGAGCTCGGAACGATCGGCGAGAATATTCAGGGCCTTGTGGACAGGCTCGGAAGTGTTATCTCAAGATCGAAGGGAATGGCCAAGACCCTGAAGGATCAGGGTACCGGTCTTTCGGATCTTTCCGGACAGGCGACGGAAGCCTCCAATAATGTTGCTCATGCCATCGATGAGATCGCAAAAGGCTCGATCACCCAGAGAGAGAGCATTCAGACAGCCGTATCGAGCACTGACAATATCGGCGGAAGCATAGATGATATTTCAACCAATGTCGGACAGCTCAGCGAATATGCCGATCAGATGAACGGCTCCTGCAGTCGTGCAATGAAGGCCATGGAAGAGCTTATTGCCTCGAACAGTGAAGTTGCCGAATCTGTTAATAATATCGGAAGTACGATAGAGTCGACCAATCTTTCGGCTCAGGAGATATCGCAGTTTACCGACGCTATAGCCGGGATCGCTAGCCAGACCAATCTGCTTTCGCTGAACGCTTCGATCGAAGCGGCAAGAGCGGGAGAGGCCGGACGCGGATTTGCTGTTGTTGCGGATGAGATAAGAGAGCTTGCCGAGCAGTCAAGAGCAAGCGCAGACAAGATAAAAGCCGTTGTGGATAAGCTGGTGACCGATGCTGAGGCATCCGTCAAGGTCATGGGAACGTTGAATTCCAACTTCTCACGTCAGGGAGAACAGCTCACAGCCACACGCGAGGATATGCAGGTTATGTCACAGAATGCCGACAGCGTTGCTGAAAGCGCGTCGGAAATATCAAAGAGAATATCGAATCTTACGGAAGCAAGAAACGATCTCGTAGGAGTCATCGAAGATCTCTCGTCCGTATCGGAAGCAAACGCCGCTGCGGCAGAAGAGACCAATGCTTCGATGCAGGAACTCACAGCCACATTTTCTTTGATCAACGATTCGGCTTCGGAATTGCTTGATCATGCTTCCGAACTTGATAATACGATCAGTTATTTCAAGGATTAAATTTGCCGACAGGAAGGTATTTGCCGCGCAAGCGTCAGATATCAGTTATTTGCCCCAATATTGCCCCGCCCAACGGCGGGGCGCTTTTTTACTTTTTATGTAAAAAAATATCCCCCAAAAGTGTGAAAATGTATCCAAAATGTATCTTTTTTTCCGTAATATAAGGCAGGTATGTAAGATAATGAATCGATGGAAAAAGAGAGAAAGGGAGGTGAGTTGATGATTTCGGGAAATGGAAGTGTACTTATCTGCGTTGATGATTACAATGAAGGTGAGATGCGCGGAAGGATTTACAGCATGTCCGAAACAGAACCTGATCAGTTCACGAGCGCGATCATGCTTGTGAAACAGGTTAGCAGGATCATCGACGATGGAAACGGACCTCAGTCAACAATGAAGGTCAGAGGATTCTTCAGAAATAAAGCGGAAAACTCACAAAACACACAGGATCAGAAAGAAAAGCCTGTTGACAATAAAAAAGTTATTGCTGCCAAGATCAATGCACATGGTAAGGAGGCAACCTTCAGGGTGCGCATCATGTTCAGACAGAACGCATCATGGCAGGGCATGGTTTACTGGGTTGAGAAGAATCGCGAAGAGAATTTCAGAAGCGTTTTGGAACTTTTAATGCTGATCGACAGCTCGTTTGCCGAGGCCCAGGCGGCCAAGGGAGTCAACAAGGACGAGCTTCATGCAGTCGGACAATGATCTAAATGATAGAATAAAAACGGTTTCGCCGTAATTCGGGCGAAACCGTTTTTTTGTGCGATAAGCGAATGCCCTCGGCAGCAAGCTCGCTTGCTGGACGAGGGCTGAGTGAACGGTCATCTTCCGCAGCATTTCTTGTATTTCTTGCCGCTTCCGCAGGGGCAGGGATCGTTAGGGAAGATCTTCTTCTTTACACGTACCGTGCCGGAATTCTTCTGCTCTTTGTAAAGCTCCTTGCGGCGGTCTTCGCTGAGCAGACTGTCCCATTCGCTCAGGCCGTACAGCCAGTCGGCTTTTGCCGCAACCATATTGTAATACAGTTTCTCCTTGTCGTAATCGAGACTGACTTCGGTATCCTCGGTCATTTCTTCGATGGGATTGGGTGTTTTAAGGGATTCATTGATACCGTCAAGAAAACCTACCATGATGGGCAGCTTGCAGCCGAATTTCTCGGCAAGAGCGCTTACGGTGCCGCTTACCGGATGCTCCGGATCCGCAAGGATCTGCTGATAGATCCCTTTCTCGATATTAAAATAATTACCCCAGAAATAATCAGATTCCTTCTGTGTCTTTTCCTGCTCATAGGCGAGTGTGCGCCATTCCGACAATAAACTCATGATCAACCTCCGAATGTTATTTTTTGTGATACAGCAGGCATATCACTGATATTTATCGAAGATATGCTGCCTGTTGAACGGTGTTTCATAAGGAATGATGATAGGATCATCGATTCCCGGTTGTGCCGGGCGATGATGACCGGATCATTGATTCTCCTGCCAGCTCCGCATGAATATGTGGAAAATCTGCATCATAGTTTATCAGATGAGGAAAGAGTCGTCAATTCCCTGACCCAAATTTCTCCGTCTTCGGTCACATTGCAGTTGCCTCTGGACAATTCGTTCATAAATGCGGTCATGTGTCCGGTTTCGGACTCATCGAGAGCCATCCGGACCAGGACCTTATCGGAAAACTGTGCGTCAATGACTTTAAGGCTGAGTCTGTCGGCTTCGTAACGAAGCTTCCCGTAGGAATCATAATCGGCTGTGATGACAACATTTTTAAGACACCGCATCCTTACGACAGAGGCATTGTCAACTGCTGCCTTTGAAGCATCGCGGTAGGCCTTGGCAAGAGGGCCGGTGCCGAGGAGTATCCCGCCGAAATACCTTGTGACCACGATACATACATTTGTAAGCTCTGCGGCCTTGATCGATTCAAGTATCGGGAGTCCCGCGGTCCTTGAAGGTTCGCTGTCGTCATTGGCGCGTTCTGCGGGAAGACCGGTGCCTATAACATAAGCAAAACAATTGTGTCTTGCGTCCCAGTGCTCTTTTTTGACATTGTTGATAAATTCGAGAGCTTCCTCTTCGGACTCGACATGATGAAGAAGAGCGATGAAACGGGACTTTTTTTCGATGATCTCTCCAACGGAGTCTTCTGTTACTGTAAGATATTCATTCGGCCCTGCCATATTTCCCCCGTGCTGTACTGTTATTGAGTGTCTGCAGATAATTTCATTTACTATATTTGAATAATGTGCTATAATCTTAATTTGAAGTATTATGATCAAATATCCGATAAATAATCACTTTTTTATTATATCGTACTTTGGAGGACTTTTCAATGGATTACGGAAGACAGGGTGTTGCCGACAGACAGAAGGATGTCCGCTCCACCACTTCAAGACTTGCTTCCAAATTTTGGATAATGATTTTGCGAATACTGCTCATAACGATCGTTGCGGCGGGTATTTCGGGTGTCATGGCTGTAGGCGGAGCTTTTAAGGGGCTTATCGATACGTCTCCCGAGGTACAGCTCGTGGCATTTAACGATACGGGATTCAGCTCGACTTCCTACTATTCCGACGGGACGCCGGCTCAGATATTTGCGGGAGCGCAGGCTAATCGTATTTATGCTACGATCGACGAGATACCTCTTATGGTCCAGCATTGTATCATTTCCATCGAGGACGAGCGTTTCTACGAACACAACGGAATCGATGTCAGGGGTATCTTAAGAGCCGCGGTTTCGGTCGTAAAGGAACGCGAGCTCGATTACGGAGCAAGTACGATAACACAGCAGATTCTGAAGAACATTGTATTTGGCGGAGGTAAGGAGAGCAATTTCCTTGAAAAGCTTAAGAGAAAGGTGCAGGAACAGTATCTTGCAATACAGCTCGACAGCGTTCTTACGAAGGATCAGATACTTGAATATTACCTGAATTACTGTAATTTCGGTAACGGTAACTACGGAATAAAGACTGCTGCGGAGGGGTATTTCGGCAAGGAGATCGCTGAGCTTACCCTTTCGGAGGCGGCTGTTATAGCTCCGATCGCTTACTCGCCCACTCTGAGAAATCCGATCACACATCCCGAAGAGAATGCCGACAGACGCCAGTCATGTCTTGACTCGATGCTCAGACTCGGGTGGTGTACCCAGGAAGAATATGATGAAGCGATGGCAGATGACGTATATACACGCATCGCAGCCTATAACAGCAATAAAAAAGGCAGAACGATCACTACATTTTCATATTTTACCGATGAGCTTATAGAGCAGGTTATAGCCGATCTTCAGACAGATCTGGGTTATACCGCGGAGGAAGCTCAGAACATGCTTTATTACGGCGGTATCTCGATCGAGACTACCCAGGATAAAGAGATTCAGGATATTGTAGACAAATATTTTACCGATGAGGAATATTTCCCTCCGTTCGGTTTTACCAGCTCTACGGGTTCGTGTTACGAGCTTACCTATGCGCTTTCCGTATTTGATGAGGAGGACAAGCCCACACATTACCAGAGAAGCGATCTGCTCAGGTATTTTGCGGATTATGTCGACAGCGAGGGCCTGTATTACCATCAGGACGGCGGCAATAAAGGGATCAGCGAGCTGTGCCTCTCGGCCGACGATATCAATGCGAAGATCGATGAATACCGGGCCGCAAGGACGAACAACGGGCAGTTGAAATATGTTGAAAATAAGATCCTGACTCCGCAGCCGCAGGCTTCATTTACGATCATGGACCAGGCTACGGGCAAGGTGCTTGCTGTATACGGCGGAAGAGGCAAGAAGACCGGTTCCCTGACTCTTAACCGTGCTACAAATACATTCCGTCAGGTAGGCTCCACATTCAAGGTGCTTGCGTCCTTCCTGCCCGCGATAGACGGTGCGGGACTTACGCTTGCAACGGTCCAGGATGATGTGCAGTATTTCTATCCCGGAACCAACAAGGAAGTCATAAACTGGTACAGTACCGGATACAGGGGCCTTCAGTCCATAAGAGCCGGTGTGTACAATTCGCTGAATATAGTTGCTGTTAAGACTCTCGAGCAGGTCGGAGCGGCACTGGGCTACGAATATCTTGAAAAGCTCGGCTTCTCATCACTTGTTAAGAACCAGATCGGCGAGGACGGAAAGGTATATTCTGATGTCAATCTTGCTATCGCGCTCGGCGGTCTGACCTACGGTGTTACCAACCTCGAACTGAGTGCCGGATATGCCGCGATAGCCAACGGCGGTATTTACAATAAGCCGTTGTTCTATACAAGGGTGCTTGACAGCGACGGGAATGTCCTGCTTGAGAAAAATACGGAATCAAGACAGGTTATGAAGACATCGACAGCATGGCTGCTGACCAACGCGATGCTTGATACCACAACGATCGGTACCGCAACAAGACCTGCCTTCAGAAATTATGAGATGCCGGTTGCAGGTAAGACGGGTACTTCGACCAAGGACAACGATCTCTGGTTTGCAGGCTTTACCCCTTATTATACTGCCTCGATCTGGACAGGCTACGATAACGGTTTCGATCAGAAAAACAAGTATTATCAGCAGGATCTGTGGCGTAACATCATGGAGGAGATACACCAGACCAAACAGCTTGAATATGCCGAATTCGAAATGCCGGATTCGATAGTAAAGGCTGTGATATGTACCAAATGCGGAAACCTTGCCGTTATGGGTCTGTGCGATGAGGCGGAAGGCGGCTCCTGTGTCAAGACAGAGTTCTTCGCAAAGGGAACTGTTCCGACCCAGAAATGCAACTGCCACATCAGAGTCAATATCTGTAAATCTTCCAAGAAACCTGCAGGAGAGTATTGTCCGGCCAAGAAGGTCGTGAGCAAGGTGCTTCTGATCAAGCCGGAATATTACAGGATCGATCCGGAAACGATGCTTCCCGTGGATCCTCCGGAACTGATCACGACATGGGATACTCCGTATATCTATCATCCCGACGAGATCTGCGACAAGCATCTGCCTGAAGGGGCAACCATAGATGAAGACGGGAATATAGTTTTTGAAGATGACGAAGAGGAAGAATTGGAACAAGTCGGGGAATGAACCGTTAACCCCGTCCCAATGGCTCATTTTTGAGGAGGAAGAACATGGCAGTATATCTGAATGAGAAAGAGGAAGAGCAGCGTCTGAAGGAACTCGAAGAATACTCGCGGGAGACTCAGGCCAAGATCGAAGAAGACCGTATCAACGGAAAAGCAAGACGGAAAAAGCAGGATAAGATCTTTCAGAAGATCGTGCTGATCGTTTTTGCGGCCGTACTGATAATGCTCATAATAAGCTGGGCGAGATAAAGAATTGTAGCGAATAATTAAAATAAGATTTAAAAATCCGGATATAATCTACTGAAAATAAGTAAATTATATCCGGATTTAATTATGCTGCTAAAACGTTGAAATTACAGGATCTTCTACAACTGTAATACGGATCCGTCCCTATGTTTTTCAGGCTTTGGGATCGAGCGGAAGCATCCTGTAGCTTAAGGTCAGATCCTTCTTCAGATGTTTTCGGTAGAACGCCGAGGAAATCCTCTTCATGACCATCTCCACGTTCTCATATGAAGCGGAGGGCAGAAGAAGGACATATTGCGATACACTGTAACGGGAATAAACGTCTCCCTTGCGCAGGGTATCGTTGATGGCTCGTACCAGATCATCCATGCCCTTGTTAAGGGACTTGGCAAATGCAGGATTGTTCTTCGGCTCATGCGCTCCTGTGGGAGCTTCGGCGGAAGACAGTGTGATAAGTCCAAGATAGATCGAATCGCCGCTTCTTGCACATGCCCTTGCCTCAAGCTGGTAAATATCCTTGAAAAATTCGTATTCACAGGAAAATGCACCGACTGCTTCGCCTTCCTCGGTCAGAGCGTCCTTGATCACATTAAGGTCGGTTTCGAGAGCTTTGGTGGTCTTGATTATGGTACGGTAGAGGCTCTTTAATTCCTTCGAAGGGTTGATCCCGAACTGGCGGTAGAATGCTTCGGTCACTTCATTGTAGGCAACCAGGGCTTCTGTCTGGTGACCGGATCTGTAAAGAGCTTCGATGAGCCTGAAATAAAGCCCCTCATCATGTGCGTCAATCTTGAGCGCTTCAGTACAGACATTGATGATCCCGTCGTAGTTCTGTACTTCAAGGTAGCAGTCGATCAGGGAATAAACCGCCTTAACATACATGTTATGGTAATATTCCGCGGTGGGGATAAGCCAGTTCTCCTGATTGTTAAGAAGGAAGTCTCCCTTGTAGATCCTGATCGCTTCTTCGAGGAGAGAAGTACGTGTTGACATGGTCTTGCGCTTCTCGGCACGTTTGCAGAGCTGTTCGAAAAGATCCACATCGACCACGAATGTTAAGTTACGATTTAAAAAATACTCGCCTTTTTTCAGTACGATGAGTTCTTCGTTATCATCGGGTGCAAGCTCATCAAGGATCTTACGTGCACGGTGCAGAAGGACCTTAAGCGCTCCCGAGGAATTGTCGGAGGTGTCGTCGGACCAGATCAGCTTCAGAAGATCATCCTGGTCGGAGCTTTCACCGCGGCGTGCGAACAGATACTCGATAAGGTTCCAAGGCTTACGGGATCTGTTCTGTCTGTCCGAGATCGTTTTCTTACCGTGCGTAACGGTAAAATCCCCCAGCATTGTTACAAGATATTCATTACTCATTCGATTTTTTACCTCACATCGAAATATTAGCCGAAAAATTCTACATATATCCGGATCGGGACGGCAGACAATCGGTTGCCTCAATTCGGCACACATTATCTCATTGTATAGATATTATAAAACTAAGTTACACATTTGTCCACATATTTACGGATTTTTGGAATAAAAAAGTATCCAAAATCCGGCATAAAAAGTAATTTATTGACAAAAAGTCATACATATGATAAAATTTTTGTAACTTTAGGTCTTTTCTTTGCGAAAAGTGCTGTAACAGGAGCGGGACGTTATGGTATCTTCGGCT
>JAILIQ010000167.1 GCA_024695205.1 Lachnospiraceae bacterium | reverse complement strand
CGTTTTTCTTTTTTGTGCTTTTTTCAGGTTCGGGCGACCATTTCACCGTATATGTCGTGTATTCCGAAGGAAGCTTGAGCATGATGTTCTTCTTCTGGTTTTCGGCTGTTCCCTTGTATCTGAAATAGATCACTGTATCGTCGGGCGCGGCCTTTCTGGTAAGCGATACGGTTTTTACCGTCTTTACGGTCTTCCATTTTGCGGATTTAAGATCAAATGTCTTATCCGGAGTTATCACGCAGTATTCGAACATATTGGCTGCACTTGCCTTCTCAAATACCAGATCGAGTTTTCCGCTTGTTGAGTTCTCGCCGCATTTTACATCTGTACCCTTCTCGCCTGCGGAAGGACCTGTTGTCTGTGCGGGTATCGTGATGCTGCTTATGAGCGATGCCGCCTTTTTCTCGGTCTGTGCAACTCTGAAATATACCGTAACATCATTTGCGCTGCCCTGTCCGCCAAGAAATACTCCGGGTGCTACCTGATCAAGGCCCATGTTTTTTTCACAGGATTTCCAGGTGCCGCTTCCGATGTCGGTTGTATACTCCATCGTAGCCTTTGTGTTAAGGGTGAGCTTCACAACATTCAGCTTGACAGTGGGTGCCGATGCGAATTTGGGGATCGAAACATTGACCTCCTTGCTGGGACGCCTTCCCATATCTTCCGCGTTCTTTCCTGCTACCTGGCCGGTTCTGAACACAAGCTTCGCACCTTTAAAACGAAGCGTTTCGACTGTCTTTAAAAAGTCCCTGTAGCCCTGAGCGCTCTGACTGAACGGAACTTCGTTCCAATAAGAATCGGTAGCCTTTTTCCACCAGAAGGTGCTTGCATCCGTGCTGTTCGTTATATCAAAATCACCCGATACCTTGTCGAATTTGACCTTGATGCTGTCCTGCTTCGGTAATGTGCAGCTTGTCTCTGTCTTTACATTGTTGCCCTTGAAATACATCTTTACGGAGGATGAAGGCGATGCCCATGAAATATCCATTTCTATATAAGCTCTGTCGTTTTCATCCCTTCCTGTCGTTCCTTCGACCTCATTCCATGTCTTACGGTTATCAAGCGACAGGTAAATGATCGAATTGTCATTGGGATACAGCTTCATGACCAGGTTCTCATAATCCGTTGAGCCTACCTCTACGGCCTTCAGGTTCTCATTTTCATCCGCAAAAGCCTTAACAGAGTAACTGCTCACGCAAAGGAGGAGCGCCACCAGAAAAGCTGCTGCTATCATCCATTTTCTATTCATATTGCTTCCCCCTTATTTGATCAATGTCAGACTGTAGCCCTTTGTGATCTTAAATCCGTTGTTAAATATAAGTATCACGTTTCCGGACTGGGTTTCCGTCTTGTTCTGCATTATCTCCTTCAGCTTGGCAACCGAAAGATATACGCGCCCGTTGGCACTGTCGGTATCAAGAAGTACCGAAGTATTCATAAATATCGCGTTGGTCACGATCAGTCCCGTATAGCCCGGAATATTAAGTTCGTATTCCAGATAATAATCACGGTTCGGCTGGGAAACGCTTGTCGGAACTTGGTTTACCGTAGTCGTAACGTTCTGTGTCTCTTCGATCAGTTCCGGATTGATGCTTGCTCCGGTGCATCCGGCGCTGAGCCTGGCACTGCTCACAAGCTTCATCGTAACATCACTGAGTCTTTCACCGTTCTTAAGCAGGATGACGATCGCCGCGCTCTCGTCCCTGATCGTGATATTGGGATCCTGTTCGATCAGATCTGCATAGAATTCAACTATCAGGTATTTATCGTTATGAGCCGAGGTATCATCGGCCATCTCGTATACTTTGTAATGCTCCTCCGTCAGATCGATGCCTGCATACTTGATCCCGCTGATGACAGAATCCTGATTATTATTGATACTGCTGCTGTCGCCAAGCTTGATCACCGTTCTGAATACATTCTGATCGGCATCTTCCGTAAATCCGTTTGCCGCAGTCCTGTTGGAGAGATATACACGTTCGATGCTCTTCGTATATCCGATCCTGTCAATATCGGTCAGTCCGGGCAGACTTGTTTTGATCTGGGCCTTTAATACTTCGCCGGGTACTATGACCTTGGAAGCCCTGTGTAATGTGAGGCTTACAAGCGACTCCTCCAGAGTACAGAATTCCGTTCCGTCGCCGATACAGTAAATTCCTTTAAGAGTAACACTTTCCGCATCCGCTGCAAGATATTTCTCAAGGGCGCTCGTGGAGTAGATCGTGGTCTTGATGATATATCCGTATTCTTCCTTGTTTGCTCCTTCATTGGCTGTTACAACACTCTTGAAATCGGATGTGCCGATCTCCTTCATGTCGTTCTCGCCAGTTCCGAACTTAAGCCTTGTAACCGCTCCGCTTCCGGGGCTGAAGAACGAGAACGAAAGATAGCCTTCCGAATTGTCGCTCCTACAGACACCGGCGATACTGTCAAGCTGACAGTTTTCATCCATCGCTACATTGCCGGGATATTTTATCGTTTCAAGCAGATAAGTATTTGAAGCAAGCTTATAATCATCGTCTCCGAGACTTTTTACCGCTTTTCTCCTGATGTAAATGAGGCTTCCGTCGTCGCACGAATTCTTCGTGTTGCTGATGTTGACCGCATCGGAACTTGTGATATCCTTCCAGGTAAGCTCTTCGGGCTTATCAAGGCCTATACCGGCTTCGATGTCGTTCGTATTTATGATACAGTACTCATAAATATTGGTTGAAGAAGCCTTGCCTGCTTTTATCGAAAATGAGGATGAGCTCTTGTAATCCAGACTGAATGAATTGATCTCTTCCTCGGAAAGCACCACCTGCGCGGGGATCTTCACCGTTGTATTGTTCGAGATCTGTCTTGAACCCGATGCCTGCAGACGGAA
>JAILIQ010000076.1 GCA_024695205.1 Lachnospiraceae bacterium | reverse complement strand
GCTATCGGACTTGCTTTCGCGGTCAATTTCCGCCCGCTGTACTCTCTCAATATCAGCTGGCTTGAGCTTCCCGAGAGCACAGGACTGAATGCCGTAGTCATAAAAGAAAATTATAACGCACTTATCGACTACTGTTCTCCTTTCTTCAGAGGAGATCTGGTCTTCCCGTCACTTAGGGCTTCCGCTTCGGGACTGTCGCATTTTGCCGAAGTTAAGCAGATCTTTACCGTGATCTATATCGCAGGCCTTGTTTCCCTGATCTTCTGCATCGTCTCATTTACGATCAAAAGAAGGAACAACGAATACAAGTATCTCCTGGTTTCGGGGATCGTTGCGATCGTGATCCCGGTCATACTCGTGATACTCTCACTGATCAATTTCAATGCGCTGTTCAAGGTCTTCCATATGGTTGTTTTCAACAATGACAGCTGGCTGTTCGATCCCGCGACCGATCCGATCATCGACCTGCTGCCCGAGACCTATTTTATGGAATGTGCGCTTATAATAGCCGCAGTTGTCATTATCGGAGCCGTAGTCGTGATCATCGGATATTTCGTCAGAAAACGGAACAGAAAGACCGAAAGACTGCTTCCGATCAAGAAGAATTATTATTATTGAATACCGGACCATAAAAATAAACCTGCAAACCGGCCGTTTAAGCCGTTTGCAGGTTATTTTCATGTAAATATGTCTTTATCATTCATCGAGCGGATATGCATCGGTAAGCATCTTTGCGATCGAGAGAGCCTGTGAATGATCACCCCCGGGATTCTTAAGAACGATCGCTATAGCTTCTGCGATAAGCTTCATATCGGCTTCCTTCATGCCGCGTGTGGTAACCGCTGCCGTTCCGAGTCTGATGCCGCTTGTAACGAAGGTCGACTCGGGATCACGGGGAACCGCGTTCTTGTTTACAGTGATGTTGACCTTGCCAAGGATCTCCTCGGCAAGCTTGCCGGTAATATGCATATTCTGCAGATCCACGAGCATCAGGTGGTTGTCGGTACCGCCCGAAACAAGGTTGAAGCCCTGCTCGAGAAGGCTTTCCGCAAGCTTTTTGGAATTAAGGACGATATTGTGCGCATATTCCTTAAATTCAGGGCTCAATGCCTCTCCGAGACATACAGCCTTGGCAGCGATAACGTGCATGAGCGGACCGCCCTGGATACCGGGGAAAACAGCCTTATTGAGCTTATGCTCCTTGGCAAATTCCTCGCTTGAAAGGATGATGCCTCCGCGGGGTCCTCTTAAGGTCTTGTGGATCGTCGCAGTCGTAACATGTGCGTAGGGGATGGGGCTCTCATGCTCTCCTGCTGCCACAAGGCCCGCGATATGAGCGATATCGGCCATAAGATATGCACCGACCTTGTCGGCGATCTCACGGAAACGCTTGAAATCTATAGCACGGGGATATGCGCTCGCTCCGCAGATGATCAGCTTGGGCTTGCACTCAAGAGCAATTTTCTCAACCTCGTCATAATCGATATAACCGTTCTCATTGACACCGTAAGGAACACAATGATAATACATGCCTGAGATGTTCGCAGGCGATCCGTGTGAGAGATGTCCGCCGTCCGAAAGGCTCATGCCCATATATGTGTCGCCGGGCTGAAGCAGGGCCGTCTCAACTGCCTGATTGGCCTGACTGCCTGAGTGAGGCTGAACGTTAGCGTATGTACAGCCAAATATCTTCTTCGCCCTTTCGATTGCTATATTTTCAGCCTGATCCACAAATTCACATCCGCCGTAATAACGATGTCCGGGATAGCCCTCAGCATACTTGTTGGTGAGCGGGCTGCCCATTGCCGCCATAACCGCTCTGCTTACAAAGTTTTCGGATGCGATCAGCTCGATGTGCTCATTCTGTCTGTTGATCTCACGCGTAATGACCGCAGCTATCTCGGGATCCACAGCTTTGATCTCATCATACGTATACATGTTTTTCCTCCTTTTGTGCCCTGACCGCTTATTTTCAGATACCGGATGCATCTGCCGGCCGGGGATATCAAATGAGCCGGCTCTTTTTCGCTTCAATGTATCACATCGCAAAAGTGAGCCGACTTTATAATCATAAACGTAGTTTATAAAAAATACAAGCACAAATATTTTCAGTATATCTCATTTCTTTTCATGATGACATTGATATCGTCCCGGAAACGGTCATACTTGTTTTTCAGGGCCTCGATCTCATTCATTGTGGTATCCTGCTGCCTGATATTAAAATCGATCTGTGCTTTGAGCTTGTTTCTGCGCGTTGAGATCGCATCCTTGAAATCCGCAAGCTCACCGCGGTTGATAAGAACATCCGGCTGCGATACCCAGGCGTCGGGCTTTGAGAATTTCAGCTCCTTAAGCAGCTTTTCCAGATTATCCTCATATCCGGCAAGAAGCTGGGAATTCTTACGATAGCGCTTCTCCTCTTCCTTCTCGTGTTTATAGTTTTCCCAGATATAGATCATGTCACGCGACGAATTGACCCCGTATTTTTCATAGGAATATTCCAGCGCGTTCGTTGTGTTCACGAATTTTATCTTGACCTTGTTCAGCAGGACATTGGCCCGATTGAGCATATATTCGTTCTTTTTTATCTGAGTGCCGCAGTTCCTGTGCTCATGGATAAAGTAGGCGGCATAGGCGGCACCCGCGATGCCCGTAAGCAGGAACGGTATCGTAAAATCCTTGCCCGTCCTGTCCATAAGGACAATGAGTACGATAAACATCAGCAATACGAGAAAGATGACGCCGTAAGTCAGTTTTACAAGGAAGTTCCTCTTCTCGGCCGCCTGCTCCTTAACATAGCTCAATGAGCCTTTCTCGCCTTCAAGGTTACGCATGTCATCCCTGACCAGATCAAGATACTCTTCCTGTTTCTCAAGCTCCCTGATCTTACGCGGGATCTCCTTTTCGTACATTTCCATGGTCTTGTACTGTTCGCGCGTGACCATTCTCTTGCCGTTCTGGTAACTGATCCGTTCGTTGCCGAGTCCCTCGATCATACGGGCCGCATCGGTCACGAGCGCACGGTCGGACTCGCTCATCGTCTCAAGGAGCCTTATATCCGACAGGTATTTCGATACCTCGTCAAATTCGTACTTTGTCTGGTCCTGTCTGGTCCGCAGGAATTTCATCTGATCCGCCAGCTCATCGGCAAGCTTTGTCACAGATCCGACAGTCGTCTCCCCGCCGGCCTTTGAGTACTCCAGCGCCTCTTCGACGGTCATCCAGCGGAAGATGCTCTCCTGTTCGTCGTCATTCTTCTTTTTCTTCGAAAATAATCCCATGTACACCTCATCCGCCGTTAAAGCAGGCCAAATGATCATTCCATATTTTCGCTTCCCGCGCGGTAACGTGCCTTGAGCGTGGAAATGATATCGTCGGCAAGCCTGTCAAATTCCCTGCTCCGGCCCTGCTGATACAGTATCTTAAGTCTGTCTATCTGTTCATATTCTCCCGAACCGGCAGCCTTCTCATCGGCAATATCAAGCTCGGCTTCGATCTTTCGCACCAGATCTCCCGAATCGAGCAGCCTCATGGCTTCCGAGGTAAACAGCTTATCGTTGTGTCCGAGCTTTAATGAGTAAAGATAACATTTCAGGGATTCAATATTTTCATTACGCTCATATGCCTCCCTGAAATCCTCCGCCGCGCGTGAATACAGCCTCGCTCTGATATCGGCGATCCCGATATTATGAAGCACATTGCCGTATTCCTGCTGTGAGAGCTGTGAACTGTCCTTATCGACAAGGAGTTTTCTGTATTCCTCAGCTGCCTTGCGGATATTGCCGTCATCCATAAACCGGTCCGCTCTTCGCTTTAAGCGGCCGATACGGGACATTTTCGACAATTCGTCAAGCTCCTCGCAGATACCCGTTATCTCGTCGCGGTCAAAATAATCCCCTGTGCAGAAGATCACAACAAGCCTGCTTTTCAGGTCGGCCTTGGTAAGCACCATTTCCTCAAGCAGCGCCCCCCGTTCTTCAAAACCAAGTTCATTTTTGATAAAGAGCGCCATTTCGCGGTCGATCACGCTCTCATCAAGAAGATCGAGTCCGAGACGAAGGCAATAGCAAAGCTCCTCGATCGTGTATACACGCACGCCCGAGCTCTTCAGCACATACGGCTTTTTCGCCGTTTTTCCCGTGCACAGAATAACTTTGCTCATTACCTGCTTATGCCTCCCAAAATTGATCTTCTCTAAGTTCCCGGCTTCTTACCGTTCGAAAACTGTGCAGTTCCCGGCTTCTTACCGCTCAAAACTGTAAAGTTTCAGTTTTCTTACCGTTCGAAAACTATAAAGCCCCGTCTTCTTACCGCCTAAAACCCGTAAAAAATACTTGCGTCTTATCAGGCTGCTCCGGCCGGCGATCCGCTCATATCTTCAGTACCTGCTCCCAGATCTTATGATCGGTAGCATGTATCTCGCCGAATCCCATATCCCTGACAGTGATCACGCACACATCCCTCTCCGGGAAACGCATCCTCACATCAAGCCTTGTGGTACGGTCAGAACGCAGGTTCAGTGTCTCAAGCGTCATGATCGCGCAGATGAAATCCTTTTTCAGGACATTGTGGACGATCAGGTCAAGCTCATTGGTCCTGTCCATGATCACTTCTATCTTCGCAAATGTATCGCGATAAGGATCGCCGATATTGGCGATCGGCAGTTCCTCGTATCTGCCGTTTGTATATGCCCTTATGCAGATGCTGCTTCGAAGCACATCATCCGCGATAAAACGGTATTCCTCGCTCCCGCCGTCATACAGCAGTTTGGCCGCGCATCCGGCGCCGCGCACATACAGATTCTGTCCGCGGAATATCCTGCGCCCGGTGCACAGCTTCTTTAAACTTGCATCCGCCCAGGCACTTTCGAACCCGCAGCCCGTAAAATACAACACCGAAATGATCTGCTTATGCAGCATCAGAGTGACCGAATCCTCAAAGGCGCTGACCAGATTTTCGGAATTGCCCGAAATAAGCATATTGTAGTTGATGTGGTCCGTCAGCTCCGTTTTTTCCGCGACAACATTTATCGGCTTCTGCTTGCGCCCGAAGCTTAACTTGTAAAACAGGAATCCGTCCACATCGAAATCAAACAGTCCCACATCATTGATCCAGATATCGTAATTTTGGGAGACCACATAATACATGAAGCTCTCAAGATGTGTGATGACCCTGACATTCTCATTCGGGATGCCGATGAGCTCAAGAGCGGACCTGATATTCCTGCACAGAAGCTCTTCGCAGTTCTTCATGGTCAGCACAACGCCCCTGATCCGTTCCGCGCCCGTCTTATCCTTTAACGCCATAAGCAGGCGTCTGAAAAATCTCTCGAGAAGTATATCCGCTGAGTAGAGTCTTCCAAATATCTCTATTCCGCGGTCG